>QIFJ01000077.1 GCA_003229755.1 Pseudomonadota bacterium | reverse complement strand
AGGTCTTCGATGCTTTCAGGGTGGAACCTTTAAACACCCTGTTTCAGATGACTACCGGTGTAAGGGCACGAGTGCAGCCCGGAATAACCACAAGTGAGGTGCTGGAAGCGACGTTCCCCCCCGGCTCTGTCACCGGCGCTCCCAAGGTGCGGGCCATGCAGATCATATCCAACATTGAAAAGAATCCCAGAAAAGCGTACACGGGAGCAGTTGGTATCTTCCTGCCTGATGGGAATCTCACTTTGAACGTAGCCATAAGGACCATCCTGGTAGAGGATGACGGTTCACTGGAGCTTGGAATAGGCAGCGGGATCGTCTACGATTCGTCACCTGAAGATGAATATGAGGAGACTCTGCTGAAATCGGCTTTTTTAAGACCCGGAGGTGATGAATTCAGCATCCTGGAAACCATGCTCCTTGAACCGGACAACGGCTTTACACATCTTGCGGATCATCTCGATCGGATGGACCGCTCCTCAAAGGCGCTCGGATTTCCATTTTCAAGGGAAAAGGCAAACCAGGCACTGGACCTTATCCTTGAGGACAGGCTGCCGGAATCGGCCATAGTCAGGTTTCGGTTGAACCGCAGGGGAGAATTCGGAGTTGACATATCACCTCTCTTTCCCCTGGCAGATGGAGGACCGGTCACTGCAGGGCTAAGCTCCTTGAGGGTGGACTCTTCTGACGAACTTCTCTACCACAAGACAACTTCGCGAGAGCTTTACGACAGTGAATTCAGGGAGGGAACAAAAAGGGGTCTCGAAGAGATCTTCTTAATGAATACGGAGGGCAATATCACGGAAGGCTCCTTCACCAACCTCTTTATCAATAACGGATCAAGCTGGATCACTCCTCCTGTATCATGCGGGCTCCTTCCCGGTATCTGGAGGGAAAAATATATGGCAGAGACCGGAGCGACTGAAGAGCTCCTTGACCTGGAAGACCTGAAGGCTGCCGAAAGAGTTGTCATTGGCAATTCAGTCCGGGGGTCGATTGAAGTTGATGAGATTTTTGATGAGGATGGATTTGTGTTGTTTAAATCAGGTTGATTGTTGTTGGTTGTCAGTAAACTCGAAATTGGAGATTGGAAATTAGAGCATTAGATATTAACTTTGAATGAAACACAAAGCCAGGCGCCTAACGTCCAGCGCCGGTTATTGGGTTTCACTAATCACCAATTACTAATCACCAATCACTCATCACGATCTTGGAATCTGTTACTAACAACTTTCAACTTTCAACTAGGCTTTATAGATCCTTATATCCCCTCGCTCTATTCTTTTACGCATAAACTCTGTGACTGAGCCCTTTATCATATCTCTCGTGGGCGGAAATATCAGGGCGAATCCGGTTATGTCCGTCAAAAAACCCGGAGTTATGAGGAACGCTCCGCCAACCAGAAGCATCGCTCCGTTTATCAATTCATCCCCGGGAAGTCTGCCTTCGGACATCTCCCTGTGGATGTTGGTCATGACCCTTATCCCCTGCTGCCTGGTGTAGAACGCCCCCAGAACGCCCGTAAAGATGATAATGAGAAGTGTATTGAACGCGCCGATGACCTGGCCTACCTTGATTATAAGGTATAGCTCCAGGGCCGGTATCAGAGTGAAGAGTAGAAACAGTCTGAAAAACACTTTATTTACCCCCTGTTATAGGTTGAGGTGTGCCAGTCATGGGCGCCAGCCGGTTATCCCGGATTAGCGTTTTGCTGACCTGTACGAAGGACAGGATCTCTTTCAGCTGCTGTGACGGGTCCCCCTTCACCGGCCTGTTCGTATTGTAGTCGTACAGCATCGGGGAACTCCCATCCGTATTTACCGTCAGCACCCTGTCTTTTTGCAGCCATCCGTAGATACTGCCAAGATTGACGAAGGCATAACGGCGGCCATCACCGAACATCGAGTTCCCAAAGGAGTGATGGTCTCCCGGAATACCTGCCACGTCCATGATCGTCGGGATAAGGTCCATCTGGCTGCCCACCTTGGTTACCCGGCCCGGCTCAAATCTGTCGGGTGAATAGACAAGCAGAGGTACCTGGTGGCGCTCCCTGGGGGTGACAAGATTCTTCCCGGCTGAGTGGTCACCGACTAAAATGAAGACCGTGTTTTCAAAGTATCCTTCCACCCTGGCCTTTTTGAAGAACTCACCGAGGCTGTAATCGGAATAGTGTAGAGCATTGTACATCTTTCCCTCACGGGTACCGTTGGACTGGATCCGGGGGAAGCCATCCGGGATCCTGAACGGCTCGTGCGATGATAGTGTGAACCATAGTAGAAAAAAAGGTTCTCTGAGAGAACGCAACTCATCGTTGACATGACCTGCCATGGCATGGTCGTACACACCCCAGGCACCGTCATAGTCATCAGGCTTCAGGTCCAGATCCTCCATACCGATATACCGGGCAAACCCCGCTATCTTGGCAAATCCGTTAAGGCCGAGGGTGCCCACCTTTCCGCCGTGCATGAATACAGTTTCATAACCCTGCTCGGCAAAGATCCGGCCGAGGCCCCTGTAGTTGTTCTGTTCGAGCCCGCTTGTGAATATATCCATATCGCTGAAAAGCGGCACTCCCATGATGATGGCGGCCATGGCTTCCTGGGAACGGCGCCCGTTAGCGTAAAAGTCTGTGAACAGCAGCCCGCTCTGGGCCAGATCGTCAAATACAGGAGTCGCCTTCACCGGCGCGCCCATAGCCCCTATAAACTTGCCGCCCCAACTTTCCATGACAATGAGCACTATATTGGGCTTCTTGCCTGAAGTACCGTTATTCGCAGGATCATGATGTCTGAAAACCGGAAATTTATCGGAAACCGGAAATTTCTGATCAATATCCAGCAGATCCCGTACAGTTTCAATCGCGTCTCCTACAGGATAATAATTGATAACTTCACCCTCTCCGGATACAAGCGTCCGCGCGACTGTAAAAACAGCATTCAACGCCAGATGGCCAAGCTCCACCTTGCCCTGCGAGAAGGCATGTCCTGTTTTGAGCGGCTTTGGCTCCAGGGTCCCGCGGACCCCCAGGCCGAAAAAGAGGAAGAACCCGACGAGCACGATCGTCTCCCGTATAAATCCCGGGGACTCTTTCCGAAACCTGGCTGGCCGCGTGGCCCACCTCCAGATATAGATGAACACAGGTGCCAGGACAGCATAAAAAAGGATACTCCAGCGGTACTGAGCTATCATGAGCATGCTTGATGTGAAATCGTCGATATTTCCGGTAGCCAGGAATATCTCCTGGGCCAGGTGACGACCCGCCTCCGAATAGTAGTGCAGGTCGATGAGCATCAGTGCAAAGGACAGCAGAAAAATGGGCACGGGTATCCACAGGAGAGTCTGGCTCAGGATGGAGTGTTTTTTCCATCCTCCCGGAATATGAAGAAGGAGAAAGAAAAGTCCCATGATCACGAGGGCGATGTGCAGATCGAATCGGACACCGATGAGAAAAGAGATCAGGATATCTGAAGGAGTATCTCCCGTGAAGATGTTCCAGTGAAGGATAAGGAACGCCAGCCTGAAGATCTGGAAGACCGACAGCACAAGTGCAAGGCACAGAAAAAAAACCCTGGTCTGGGCCGGAAGAAGACCGGATAGTCTGTGTATCTGCTCAATTAAAAGCCGGTATGTTTTCTTAAGCATATCTATCCAGGCGCGAAGAAAAATTTGGGCTCATCTCCCAATAAGTCGACAAACAATATTTAATAAATAGGTTCCGGCAAAAACCCCTTCGCTTTCGCAACTCCTTGGGCGCTTCGCTTCAGGGCCTTTTGCCGGAACCCAGGGATAAATATATATCAGGCCGGGGTTTTGGTGAATCACGAAGCGTAGCTAAAAGGGGGTTGCGCAGCCGAGTGATTACACCCAAAAGCCCGGCATAAAAAATACAAGTTTGCTGAAAACCCACCAACTAATCTGGAGAGGATTCAATTCTGAATTCACCTTGAGTAATAATTATGAATTCGGTTTATGTCAATTGAGACGGAACAAAAACGGCACCCTCACCAACATATTGGGGGTGCCCGAGAAAAAGGGAATATTAGTTAAGCTTAGTGCTCCAATGATATCTCCTGATAGCCCAGCCAGAAGCCTGCTCCAGCAAGGGAATCTATCTCGGCCTGTATAACCATCACGTGTCCCTCTTCGATCTCTACGAGCTTTTCATAGAAGGCTTTGGCCGTTTCGCCGGTAACTTTCTTAACCTGCTCCTGGTAGAAGTGTACCGCCTTCTTCTCGAATTCAAGAGCTTCCTCAAGGGCCCTGAGGTCATCGAAATCCTTCTGTCTCTCTATTGGTTCATCAGGGAAGATCACCTCAACCGGCTCTGCCTCGCCGAACTTTGCCAACGCCTCTTCGTAGGTCAGCCATGGTTCGTCATTGGTCAATGAAGCGTACAAGGTTGTGAATACTCCCATATGCTCTATCTCGTCCTGGGCGAGTTGATTGAAAACCTCTTTTCCCTTGGGATCCGATGTGCTCTCGGCGGCGATCCTGTAGAACCTGTATCCCTTCTTCTCCGTTTCTATTGCAAGCTGCAGGGCCTCGACTACACCGCTCCGTTTATCTGACATTTTCTCCTCCACGATACCGGGTTCGATCTATGTGATCACAGACTCTTTTTCAGCTCTGTGAGAAGTTTCAGGTGCTTTTCTTCCTCCCTGTAGAGCCGATCAAAGGCCTCAACACCGGAAGAGTCCAAAGTTAAATCACGTAGATACTCAAAGTAGGCCATGGCCCTTTTCTCCGCCTCGATACTCGTGTCAACAGCTTTCTCAATATTTCCGGTGATAGCAGCAAAATCCCGAGCCTTGTCCGGGCTGGGAAATACAGGCTGTTCCTCCATCTTACGCAGGTATCAACTGCTGGTCTTCCTCGCGGTACCACTCTGGTGTAAAGTTAGGTTGGATCTCCTCTTTGATCACCCGCAAGTGCTCCAGTTCAGCATGGGCGAGACTGGTAAAAAGCTCCCTTACCCTGAAATCCACAGAGGCGTCCGCCACCCTTGAGTAGAAGTGGTAGCCGGCGTTTTCCAGTTCGATCCCGAGGGTCACAGCCTCGTGGGGCCCGTAAACTTTTTTTCTCTCCATCTGCCGCCTCCTATGACCGCATTATTCTCAGGTTGAGCCGAGCCGATGTATACTAACAAAACAGTTGGCCAAAAGGAAAGAAAAAGGAGCAACCCGGAATCCGTAATCAGTTTTGAACAGCCCACTGTCGGAGTGTCCAGGGGAGGCCCGTTTCCAGATGATCAGCCTGCTGCTCTATACTGCTCTCCGTACAACATTACGCCGGGACGCCGACTGATTGAGCCTCTGTGTGTCCAACAGCTTTTATCCGCCTGTCGAGCAGATCACCCTTGATCCCTACTCGTGTGTATATAGTCTCTATATTTTCACCGCTCTGACCGAGTGCAAGATCTACAACCTGCACGAGCCCGGAACAGCAAGGAACTTCCATGAAAACAGTCTCCACAGACTTAATATTGTTACCGGCGAATATCTGGGTCAGTTTCTGGAGGTAAAATTCCATATCGTCCAGTTTCGGACATCCTATGAGTACCACCTTGCCGTCAAGCATTTTCCTGTGAAACTCCGCATAGGCAAATGGCGCGCAGTCCGCGGCTATCATCAGGTCGGCACCATCGAAGTACGGAGCAACCGGTGGCGCAAGAGCTATCTGGACCGGCCAGTTCTTTAACCTCGAAGAGATCTCCCCGGCCTCCTCCTGACTACTCTCCTGTGCGGACGGTTCCCTTTCGCCAAAAAACTGGGAGAGGCTGCCGGGGCACCCAGGGTGATCCTCCTCCGGCATTTCTTCAACGTTCTCCTTTGCCGGTTCGGTCTTACCAGGAGCCGCGGCCAGGTTCTTAAGGCGCTGCTCCACGGCCTCCTCATCGAAGTCTTCAGCATCACGTTCTATCATTGTTATAGCGCCCAATGGACATTCACCCAGACAAGCCCCCAGGCCGTCGCAATATATGTCGCTGGCCAGTTTGGCCTTCCCGTCCACTATCTGAAGGGCGCCTTCCGCGCAGCCCGGAACACAGAGTCCGCAGCCGTCACACAGTTCTTCATCGATATGTACCATTGTTCTAACTGCCATTTGTCACGCTCCTGTACAGGTTTGGGTAGCTGGATATGTTTGTCTCAGACAGATAATCCTTTAACTGGTTGCTCATCTGCTCCAGGAAACCTCCTATTATACAATCGCTACCGCTGCATGCCTGGCTGGAAAAAAGACATGAATTAGAGATTAAGGATCCCTCAATAAGTTCGTATATCTCCAGCAAAGTAGTTTCATTGTTGCCAGCATTCAGTACAAAGCCCCCCTTGGGCCCCCTGGTAGACTTCAGGTAACCCCCCCTGGTAAGCCTTTGGAGTACTTTCGCCAGGTGGGCTTCAGATACGCCGAGTTTTCCCGCGATCTCCTTTGCAGAAGCTGTTCGTCCCCGGTTAGCATCCAGGTAGACCATGGTATGCATCGCAAGGGAAGCCGCTTCTGAAATGCGAAAAATGCTGGACAAATCAACCTCCAATCGGGTAATTAGGTATTAATATACCTGATTACTTTAATATGTCAAGGTTTCTCCAGATTAGTTGGTGATAAATATGTAATAACCGGGTTCCGGTAAAATAAACCCTTCGCCTTCGCAACCCCCTTTGAGCTTCGCTTCAGGGGTTTTTTCCGGAACCCAGTATGGATACATGATATATCAGGGCCGGGGTTTTGGTGAATCACGAAGCGTAGCTAAAAGGGGGTTGCGCAGCCGAGTGATTACACCCAAAAGCCCGGCCTTCAGAGTACCTATATCGATATCTCACCAACTAATTGGGAGATGAACCAAAAAAAGAGCAGGGCCCACATTAAGCGGGCCCTGCTTTAACAACGGCGGATAACCGTATCAGGACTTCCAGTGACCGTGGATGTTACAGTATTCCCTGGCCGTATACTTTTCTGCCTCTATACAGAAAGTCGCTTCCGGCGCATCTCCCGGCTTCAGGAACTCAGTGTAGGAGATCCCGTCCGCAATGAACTCGATCCATACTATGTAGTGACTCTCCTCCATGGGATGCGGAACGCTGCCAACGGTGACCTTCAGCCCATGATCCGTCTTCTCGATAACCGGAACATGCTTTTCCCTGGCGGCATCTACCGTATTCTCCTCCAGGAGTTTCATTGCCTCACCACAGCAGACCAGCTCGCCTGGCCCTCCGAACACCACCTCAACAATATTCCCGCAAGGATCACATTTGTATACTTCATTTCTATCAGCCATTTAACATTCCCCTTTCAATTGATAGGGTCGCAAAAAGTCCGTGAGCGGCTTTTTGCTCCTCGGGAAGGGAAAAGCGTCGTTTTCACTTCCCTCACGAATCCATAACTATATATTAAGGTTATGGATTCGGGCGCCCACGCTCGGGCGCGATTGTAATGTGGTGCAAGTCATCGATCTGGGCGCCCCTAATGGACGCGTTGAACTAGAAACCAGCAACTAGAAACTAGAAACTCTACTAATACCAGTTTACCAGTTTTCTCCCAGAAGTTCGAAATAATCTCTGGCGTGGTCACACGCCGGGCACTTTCCCGGCGCTTGTTTACCGTTGTAAAGGTACCCGCAGTTGATGCACCTCCACGTTACAGCCTCTTCTCTGACGAACACCCTGTTTGCCTCGATGTTGGCGAGAAGGTCAACATACCGTTTCTCGTGCTGTTTTTCCGCGACCGCTATAGCCGTAAAAACACCGGCAACATCGTTGAAACCTTCCTTCTTCGCTGTTTCGGCAAAGGATGGGTACATGTCCGTCCACTCGTAGTTTTCTCCTTCTGCGGAAGCTTTAAGGTTCTGTGCGGTACTACCTATTACTCCTGCCGGAAAGGCCGCCTGTACCTGTACCGCGCCGCCCTCCAGGAGCTTGAAGAGCCGCTTGGCGTGTTCTTTCTCCTGATTGGCTGTCTCCTCGAAGATCTGGGCTATCTGCACCAAGCCCTCCTTTTTCGCCTGACTGGCGAAATAGGTGTATCTGTTCCTTGCCTGAGACTCTCCCGCAAAGGCCGTAAGGATGTTTTTTTCCGTCTCCGTTCCCTTTAATGCTGCCATACCGTATTCCTCCTTTTATCGCTGATAAGATATCTTCCGGCAATGTGCCGACATTCTTTTTCAGGATCGTTCCTCCTAGTGAAAAATTCTCTTCAACTTACTTTTTTTGTCTATCTCTTCTCTTATGCCCAGACGGGTCAGGGCGAAATCGTATCGAACAGGGTCCTGGGGATGAATCTTCCTGAATGCATCCGTAATCTGCAGCACTGTCTTCATGTCCGCCTGCTTTCTGTCTGTCAGGCCAAGATGCCGGCAGATACTGTGCATGTGCGTATCCAGCGGCACAAGAAGCATATCCGGCTTCATGCATGACCAGCCTCCCGGATCTACATCGTCCTTGCGGACCATCCAGCGGAGAAAAAGGTTAAACCTCTTTAAGGCGCTGCCTCCATCCGGATCCGGCAGGAGCCTGTTCCGGCCGTTTTTTCCGGACGCCCTGTGCAGGTCCTTCAGAAACCCTTTCAAAGCCGGCAGGGCGGTTTGTTGACCGCCTTTTACATGCTCACTGAAGGCACCCTCCAGGGAGCCGTATTCTGATATAAGCTTACCGGCGCCATGGAGCATTGCAGACAGATCCGCACCGGTGACCCACCTGTGTTTGAAATCTATAAAGGTCTTTTCAAGCAGGTCGTAAGAGCCGTTACGCAGAAAATCCGAGGGTAACTGCATCTTTCCCAGTACATGGAATACGTTTATCAATATCTGACTCACTCTCCCGAACGCCAGGGAAGAGGCAACAAGGGCGACGATCTCCCTGTCTGCCGTATTATCATAACTGTAAAGCACTTCCAGGGGATCGGGTGAGACATATTCCCTCCTGTTATACTGCCTGTAAAGTTCCTCAAGCTTTTCCCTCATTTCCTTACTCATTGTCTGATAGGGTCGGAAAGCAAAAAATATCATTGTCGCTTTTCGCAGCCGCCCTGCACTGGGGACACAGGCCCACAAACTCCAGTCTGTAATCTGTGATGTCGTAACCCTTGAGTTTTCCCGCAAGCTCCCTGATCCCCCCGATGGCCTCGATCTGGGCGTCTTCAACCCGGCTGCAGCGAGAGCACCTCAGGTGATAGTGTTGATCGATCCTTCCGTCGAACCTCTTCCGGGTTCCGGCAACTTCCAGCTTCCTGATCGTGCCTTTGCCGGTCAGGGTTTCAAGGTTGCGGTAAACGGTTCCAAGGCTGATCCTCGGAAGCCGTTTGCGAACCTGCCTGAAAAGCTCATCAGCAGTCGGGTGGGATTTAAGGGACCTGAGTTCCTCAAGGATAATTCTTCTCTGTTCGGTCATTCTCTGCATAGGCATTCCCTGTCACTAATAGTAACTATTACTAATAGTATCTAAAAAAATACTCTTGTCAAGGGCTCTTCGTTTCAGGGGCTTTTACCTGAATTCTGGATGGATTAAATATAAAAGGACGGGGTTTTGGTGAATCACGAAGCGAAGCTAAAAGGGGGTTGCGAAGGCGAGTGATTACACCCGAAAACCCGGCCTTATGGATACATCTTACTTAAATCCCACCAACTAATTGGAAAATGAACCAATTTAAGTAAGATAGACCCTTCCTGTGGAAATGTATTATAAAGGATGGTCGGCTTCAAGGCAGAGGTTTCTGAAGGTTTTTTGAGCAGCCGGAACTGATTGTTCCTGCAGAGCGGGATATTACTGATGCTCATCTTCCTACTGGTCTATTTTTCAATCTACGGCGGGATGAACCTGTATCTGTTTGGCAAGGTGTATTTAGCCTTTCGCCCATCGGGTTTACGATTACTGCTGCTGGCTCTCTTTGCGCTGCTGATGGTCACGGGCCCTGTTATTGTCAGGATGCTGGAGCGGGCGGACTTTCTCCTCCAGGCCCGCGTACTGGCTCTTGTAACATATATCTGGATGGCGGCCGTACTCTGGTTTCTATTCCTTGGTCTCGCTGTGGATATTTTCAACCTTATTCTTCGGGCTTTCGCTATACCGGTACCCGGATTTTCCAAGCTCCTGATCCCACCACAGATGAGCCTGGCAGTGATTTCCGCCATTATCCTTGCGGCTATGGCCTGGGGACTGGTGGAGAACTCCAGAGTCAGGGTGGAGAGGGTTTCGATCCGGACGCCGTTACTGAAACCGGGTTCGGCTCCCATAAGGATCGCTCAGATCTCGGATCTGCACCTCGGTCTCATCGTCGGCAGGAGCCGCCTTGAGAAAGTTATGTCCCTGATCCGGCAGGCAGATCCGCACATTCTTGTTTCAACGGGAGACATGGTCGACGGAATGGCTCCTCATCTTGATAACATTTCCGGCCTGTTTGACGAAATCAAACCGCCCATGGGCAAGTTCGCCGTTATGGGCAACCACGAATTCTACGTGGGGATATCGAAAAGCATAAAGTTCCACGAGAGGGCGGGCTTTCGAGTCCTCAGGGGTGAATCGGTTAAGGCAGGTGATAATATAGTGTTTGTGGGAGTAGACGATCCAGCTGGCTCAAGGGTTGGCCGCCCCTCATGGACAGATGAGAACGCAGCTCTGCCTGATTCTTCACCGGAGGTCTTTACAGTCCTGTTAAAACACCAGCCCGTGATCCGAGACAGATCCATGGGCAGGTTCAACCTTCAGCTGTCGGGCCATACCCACGGCGGCCAGATCTTTCCGTTCAACGTTATCGTCAAAAAGCGGTACCCCATGATGAAGGGATTATACGACCTTGAATCTGGATCTTACATCTATACGAGCAGGGGCGCCGGAACCTGGGGCCCGCCTTTCAGGGTCATGTCGCCGCCGGAACTTACCGTGATAACGCTCCTGCCCATGGGACCCTCGCCTATGCGTGGGGTCCCATGACCCAAGACCCAGGTCCCAGGTAAAATCATTACACATCTACCACCCCGGTTCCCCGATTCTACCCTTCATGTGTTAAGGGGCATCCGGGTGATCGCACCCAAAAACCCGGCCTTATGAATAAACTATTCCTAAATCCCACCAGGTAATTGGGTACCGAACTCTAATTCTTAAGTTCCCTGACGTCCTCGAAGTTCAGGTGGATCCATATATCGTGCGGAGGGAAGTTTCCCCTGTCCTCTTTCGCGCTGTGAGCGACAAAATGCAGCTCTTTGCCCTTGCGGTCCGCTATAGATCCGTCGACCGGTGATTTGGGGCTGTAAAAACCCGACTTGTCGCTATTGTATATCGCCTGGGTTTTCGTGTCCCGCGTCCTTTCGGTGTACATTACGTGAGCCATAATATCCTTATAGACAATATCGCCGTTGACAAAGATATCGGCTTTTCCCCAGGAGGACAGGAAGGTCCTCGTTTTGGGCATTACAGGAGCACCCTGCTTCGTATCACCGTGCATATAGAGAAAGTCCGCGACTCCGCCTTCCTGAAACGCGGGCCCTCCTTTGCCGACACGGAAAATAAAGGTTATCTCACCGGAGTAAGTCCTGTCCTTTTCCGGATTAATGGTCCCATATACTGTGTATTTTGCGGTTCCCCTGTCCTTTTCCGCATCAAGAACCGCTTCCGCCTCGCCTAAGATCGGGACTACCCTGGACCCATCATAGCTGAAGTTGTCTCCATATCCTCCGATCAGGTGGGGCTTCGTCCCCCTCAAGCGCCAGACCGGGTCGTGAGATCCCTTGAAACCAAGCACCTTTTCCTGAGATTCAAGTGCGTCTGACGACTGGGCGGTGGGAACAGGCAGTATGGTGAAAATTCCAGCTAGAAAAGCTGTCAGCATTATCGAAATCACAGTTTTCATATTAATCTCCTTTTTATTTTGCCAGGGTCGTAAAAAGTCCATCCATGGCTTTTTACTCCGTGGAAAGCGAAAAGTGTCATTTTTGAAAAACGTTGCTTACTAAAACTGTAGTTCCTGCCGTTCACATAACCATCACATAAACTTAACTTTTCTATAACGGGAGTCACGCCACCGGCGTGACCGTCATACGTAAAATGGCTCAAATAGACTTTTTACAACCCTGACAAGGTAATAAAAACGGGATCATCTCCAAATTAGTTGGTGGAATGTTGGTATAATTTATTTATAAAGCCGGGTTTTTGGTGAATCACGAAGCGAAGTGAGAAAGGCGTTGCGAAGGCGAAGGGGCTTTTACCGGAACCCGGTTATTGTGTATTAATCACCAACTAATTGGGAGATGAACCGAAAAATGAAGTGTAATTAATCGGAGACCCGGCATTCGTGGCTTTCCGGAGACGATACTGGAAGGCCAAAGTAAAATTCAGTTCCTTCGCCTACAGTGCTTGCGACTTCGAGACTTTCCCTGTGAAGCTCAACGATCCTTTTCGTGATTGCCAGCCCGAGTCCGGCGCCTGCCTGGGTATCCCGTTCACCACCGTCGACCCTGTAGTAACGATCGAAGATATCGGGCAGATTCTCCTCATCTATTCCCCGTCCGGTGTCTGCAACCTTGATCACAAGTCTGCCTGCCGTTGGCTCGATGGATACGGTTACGGATCCGCCTGCGGGTGTGTACTGTAGGGCATTCTGAATGAGGTTCTCAAGGGCTCTTTCAACAAGCCCTATATCAGCGAATACAAAGGGAAGCTTCTGGCCGAAGTCAGAGATCAGCAGAATCCCCTTCTCCTGTGCTGAGAGAGAGAATTTCTGAAGTATATCCTGCGTGAGTTCGCACAGGGAAAACTCCTCCGGGCTCATCTGGACTTCCCGGGCATCGAGGCGGGACAGCTCAAAAAGGTCCGATATCAGCTTTCTTAACCGGTCGCTGTGTTTCAGGGCGATCTTGAGGTATTCACGCCGCTGGTCTTCGGTGAGATCTTCTTTTAGAAGCATTGTTTCCAGGTAGCCCTGCAGAGATGTAAGGGGGGTTCTCAGATCGTGGGAGATGTTTGTAATAAGCTCACTTCGCAGCGCGTCGGCGTTTTTCAGCTCAGCCATCTGGTCGTTGATACGTTCCGCCATTCTGCTGAAGACCGCGCTCAAACGATCGATCTCGTCTCCATCTTCACTTTCAGGATCATGCTTCAATTCCGGGGTCCGGATCAGGCCATCTTCCCTGAAAGACTCGACGCTGTCCGTAACTTCCCGGAGCCGCCTTGTGAGACTGTTGAACAGGTAGAGGCCGAAAAATGAGACAAGGACAAGCCCGGCGACTGCAACGGATATACTTATCTGCAAAATACGGCTTCGGCCGACCATCCCCGCCATGGGCTCATCCACAGCGCCGTCCAGAACGACATATCGATCCGACTCCGGCGAGCCGTTCAGTTTCTGGCTCGCTTCCAGAAAGTACATCCTTTTGGACACGAGGGTGAGGGATATGAAGAGAAGGCCCATCAGCAGAAACAGGCTCAACAGAATAACTGAGAGTTTTCCGCAGAAACTTCTGGTCATGGTCCGCTCACATCCTGATCTTTCGGCTCGGCGAACTTGTAACCGATCCCCCAGACGGTAAGTATATAATGGGGCCTTGCGGGATCCTCCTCGATTTTCCCCCTGAGCCTGTTTATATGAGAGTTGACCGTATGTTCATATCCTTCGTAACCGTAGCCCCATACCTGATCGAGGAGCTGCGCCCTTGTGTACACCTTTCCGGGGTTCTGCGCGAAATGGCATAACAGGTCGAACTCCCTGGCAGTAAGGTGTACCTGCTCGCCCCTTTCAGTTACTGTCCTTCTGGAACGGTCTATGGTGAGATCTCCGGCTTCTATCAGATCCCTGTCAGCAACCTCACCCGTTCTCCTCATGACATCAATGCGCCGGAGGATAGCCTTTACCCTGGCCATCAACTCCTGGATGCTGAAGGGTTTGGTGAGATAATCATCGGCTCCTATCTCAAGCCCCACAACGCGCTCTACTTCCGAGGATCTTGCCGTTAACATGAGAATAGGCGTGTAATCCGAGGCGGACCTCAAGCTTTTGCATATCTCCAATCCGTCCACTTTCGGCAGCATCAGGTCAAGGATTATGAGGTCGTACCTACCCGATGTGGCACGATCCAATCCCTCCTTGCCGTCATAGGCATGGTCCACTTCGTAACCCAGATCGTTGAGGTGAAGCTCCACCAGATGGGAAATATCCCGATCATCTTCAACGAGGAGAATTTTTCTCTGTGTTCTTTCCGTCATTGCCTTTTCACTGTCCATCCTGACACTGGAACACTAATTCATCACAAAATAATAACGTATCTCCAATTTTCAAAATATAACACCAACGAACTATAATATTGTCGCGCTTCCGTCTTCGCTTTTTCAGCTTCGACGCAACATGTCGCTAATAATGACT
>QIFJ01000009.1 GCA_003229755.1 Pseudomonadota bacterium | reverse complement strand
GAGGGTGGTAGGATATCCCCCTCTCCTCGCCTGCCGTTCAATGTTTTTCAACAACGGCAGGCTTCCTCTCCCACCAGGCGCCTTCGCATAAAGCTACGTCGTCCCAAGGGGGAGAGGAAGAATACAGTTGTAGTGCTGTTTGTTAGCCCAGCGCCTGGTTTCACTAATCACCAATCACACATCACGCGTCACGCATCACGATTATCACCTCAGGCTGACCCTGAATTTCTCCAGTTTGAATTCCGGCATGTAGGATGTTTTGGAATGTCTGAGGGCCTGGATACCCAGGTCCTGCTCCATGTTTATGTAGGTGCAAGAGGCCGGCAGGACTGAGGCGAAGTTGTTGAACATGTACTGGTATATACCCTTGAATCTCTTCAGAGCCTTGGCAAAATGGATGCCGAAAGTTTCCCGGTTAAGCTCTTCTCCCAGAAGGAAACCTGCCGGTTCACCTTCAGCATAGTAAATGCCCCCGCACAGGATAAGCTCTTCAGCCTTCATAAGGCCCTCCCTACAGGCAGCGTAATCCGTTTCCTCGGGATTTTGCACCGATTCTTCCTGCCATATATCCAGTATGGTTAGTGCGTCTTCAAGATGATTGTCGGTAAGAGGGAGCACCTCGTGCCTGTAGTGCTTTCTGAAAAAATTCAGCAGGTTCTTCTTCTTATGCAGCTTCTTGCCGGCATAGGTGGACATTTTCTCCGCTGAGTAGAAATAGTCCGAATCGCCTTCAGTGCTGCTTATTTCCCACCGGTTTCGATCAAAAACAGTAAGCCACTCTTCCGGCACAGGATAGATATAATCAACCTCATCAATGATCCCGGCCAGATATTCCATATCGACATTCCGCAGGTCGGAGGTTGGTATAAGATATATGGAACCGTTGTAGGACCGTCCCCTGAGGAACACATCTTTGCCGGAAATTATCTCGTAATGATGAGTATGTCTGAACAGGTAGATGTTGGCAAAGGAGAACTCCGAAATGGGGATCTCGATCGCCCTCAGCCTGTTAAAAAGCAGGTCTTTGTGTGCAAAAGTCAGTGGTTCCGAATGCAACTTGCCCTCCGTTAATGTTGCGGGTCGTATATGGGTATGCTAAAGACAGCATAACAGAGAGTTCATGCAGCTGCATCGGGCAATAATCGAATTTTATGAGGTTAATATGTCCCTGGATTTCCGTGATCATGTAACTCTTGGACAGACCGGCCTCAAGGTCAGCCGTCTGGGAATCGCAGCTTCTTATGGCGTTCCAGCTGAGGCTATTACGAAAGCTTATCATGAAAATCAGATCAACCTGTTCTACTGGGGTTCCAGACGCCATCTGGAGATGAGGAAGGCCCTGCGGGAACTTGCACCCAGCGAAAGGGACCGGATGGTCATCGCCTTCCAGACATACGACAAATCGGGGCTTCTAACCAGAAGTAAACATGAAAGCGGCCTGAAAAAACTGGGAGTCGACCATGCGGACATCCTGATCCTGGGTTGGATGCGTGGTGTTCCCAGAGGGTGGATGCTGGAGTCGGCACTTAAACTGAGGGAAGAGGGCAAGGTCAGGTATCTCGCAATTTCTTCTCACAACCGTTCTCTTATTGGAAGTTTGGTCGGCAGAAAAGAGCTGCCGGTGGATATCTACATGCTTCGTTACAACGCCGCCCACAGGGGGGCTGAAAAAGATATATTTCCTTATATCCCCGATCAGGATACCCCGGGTATTATGGCCTATACCACAACATGCTGGGGTAAGCTCCTCATGGAAAAGAATATGCCTCCCGGCCAGAGCCCACTCACTGCAGCGGATTGTTATAGATTTGTTCTTTCAAACCCGTTGGTAGATCTCGCACTGATCGGTCCG
Source organism: Pseudomonadota bacterium (assembly GCA_003229755.1). GTDB lineage: Bacteria > BMS3Abin14 > BMS3Abin14 > BMS3Abin14 > BMS3Abin14 > SZUA-178. The sequence goes on along the minus strand of QIFJ01000009.1, from coordinate 7,725 downwards.
AGAAACGCCCTGGAACTGGCGGGAGGACTGCAGGTTCTGGAGGATGGTCCCATGACCGGTGAAGAACTGATAAACGCACGCAGGGTTGGGGATTGTGTGTATGGTAAGAAATAGTTCCAGGTTCCAAATTCCATTCTCCAGAAATCACATTCTCCGATTCTTTAGATATCCCCGTTTCAGCGTTCTTTCTACGTAAAGGCATGCCTGTCTGGCGAGGTTGACCAGGTGATCACCGTCTATTTCGGGCTCTCCCTCTGATGCAGCGGCGCCGATAGCCAGGCTGTATGTTTCACCGAAGCGGGCGGAAAAAGTTCTGAGGAGCTGTTCGGCGTAATTATCCAACAAAGAAGCATATGTCAGGATGATAAACTCACCCTGTGGTCTGCCCTGGATGATGTCATCCGAAACTCCCTCCCTCTGCAGAATTGAGGATATCAACTCCTCTATTTCACTTAACATCTCAACTGAAAATTCCTCCTCAGCTTTTTCTGACGTTAAAGGAAATTTCAGTTGATCAGAGTGGTCAGGATTTACATGAACAGTCAAAACCCCCACTGTTTTGCCTTCATTCAACCGGTTGTTAAGTTCCTGTATGAAATTCTCTTCGCTTGGGTGCCAGGCGAGGACACCGCGGTGGGGACTTACCAGGCCTTCCGTGGGGAGGATGAAGGTAAAGGTCGTTCTCTCCTTCTGGCTGCTTGTCATAGAGATCGTTCCTCCGTGCTGCTCCACGATCTCCTTGGCCAGGGAGAGTCCCAGGCCCGCTCCTTTGGACTCATCTTCTTCCTGCTCGTTCTCCAGTATCCCCCTGTAGAATCTGTTGAAAACCAGGTGCTGTTCCTCTCTGGGGATACCCGGCCCGCTGTCGGTGACTGAAAACACAGTATTTCCTTCCGAGCTGTTAAGATTAATGGAGATCTGAACATCAGTCCCACCGTACTTGATCGCGTTTCCGATCAGGTTTACCAATACCTGTTCCAGACGATCACGGTCAGCGATGAGCATGGGGAGATTTTCCTCGCAGTAAAAACGTATTTGTGCCCTATTCTCTTCCGCCTGAGGTTTCAGGAGCCTCACAGCGCTTTCCACAACACTGAGGGAATCTATGGGTTCCTTCACAAGGGTAGCCTCTCTGGATTCGAGACGGGCAAGGTCGAGGAAGTTGTTAATCAGTCTGTTTAACCGTTTGCTCTCGTTATTGATGATCGACAGGTACCGACTGTGGGGTTCGGGGAGTTCATCTGTCCGCAGGACGAGTTCCGAAAAACCCTGGATCGAGGTTAGCGGGGTCCTTAGTTCGTGAGAAACAGTGGAGATGAGCTCTGTTTTCAGGTGGTCCAGCCTCTGGATCTGGGTCTTGTCGAAAACAGCTCCCAGCAAAAGGCCGCCCAGATGGGTGATGATCGTCTGATACACACTCAGCAGATCCATGTGATCAGGGTTTTTCTCCGGCACGGCCGAAAGGGATATCCCGAAGAGATCGTGCTTTGGCGGGAGCAGATTCCTGATCAATCTCAGTTTGCCGGTGGATAACAGGTCCCAGTCAAAGCCCAGCTCGCGGAGTCTTTCATTCCGGGGAAACGGCGGATGGAGGGGGAGGGCTGTCAGAAGCTGGTAAAGGGACAATCCCGACTGGAAATCCATCACACCTGCTTCAGGAGGAATATCAAGAGACGACTTGCCGATCCAGGCAAGATTTGATCCCATCTCTCCTATGAGGATCATGTGGGATTGAGGACCCAGCACTTTACCCAACCCCTTTATCATATTGGGGATAAGCTCTGATTCAATGTCTGATATATCCCGTGTCAGCTGCTGCAGGACCGAGACCAGCGAAGTAGAAGCAGTATACATGTTATGTATATCTTCCCGAAGCCTCAGATTTTCCATGCCCATGCCGATCTGTAGAGCCAGGGGTTTTAGTGTTCCGAAGTTACTTTCGGTAAAACCCTCGTTTCTTGTTGTGTCAGATACGTTGAGCACGCCAAGGAGTCTGCCCCGGCTCTTGAGGGGCACACTGAGGAAGGATCTCGTTCTGTACCTTTCCGGAAACATTATGGAGAACCGATGGTCCTGATCCACATCGGGTACTAGAAGCGAATCCCCTGTTGCAGCTACCCATCCGGCAACGCCGTCACCCACAGGAACGGTAACATTCTCAATATCCTCCGGGTACCTGCCGGCCCAGGCCGTAAGTGTGAGATGCTTGCCCTGTGAGTCCAGGGAGAGGATTGAAACTCTCTCCGCGTCGAACAGGGAAAGGAGCTTGTTGCAGAGCGTTCTCAGAATGGTGATCTCATCGAGGTTCGAATTCAGCAGCTCACCCAGTTCGAGGAAAAGCTCCTTTGAGATCTTGTCAGACATGTTGCCCTTTGTTCTCCCGGTAATCGAACAGCCGTTTTTCCCGAAGTGTTGGACGGGATTATAGCCCAATCGTCCGCAGCAAACAAATCACTGGTTGAGAATATATGCTGTCAGACGCTAGAATGGCACTCATGCTCTAAACCATCCAAAAGGGAGGAACTTGATGGGAGATGATATTTATAGAAACCTCGAGGTTATCCTGACCCCCGAACAGATAAAGGCCCGGGTGGATGAGATCGCGGGAGAGATCGTCAGGGATATCGGGGACAGTGTTCCCATCATGGTTGGCATCCTGAAAGGTTCATTTATCTTTCTGTCGGATCTTGTCAGGGCTATGGGGGTTCAGCTTGAAGTGGATTTTGCCAGGATCTCCAGCTATGGTAATGAAACAGCGACCTCCGGGAAAATAAAGGTCCTCCAGGACATTACTACACCTGTAGCCGGCAGGGATGTGATCGTTGTCGAGGACATCATCGATACAGGACTCACCCTGAACCACTATATGAACCTGCTCGAGGCCAGAGGCCCGGCATCCATTCGCCTGTGTTGCCTGATCAACAAGACCCATCGTCAAGAATTTCATCATAAAATCGATTACCTCGGTTTTACTGTTCCCGAGGGCTTTCTTGTAGGATATGGCCTGGATATGGGGGGGAAGTATCGGAATCTGCGGGGAGTGTACAGGGTCCCTGCTTAGAATACGACCCTATCGATCTTTTTTGAGGTTTTATCCAGATATCTGTGTAATATTCAGTGCCCGGCTAACGAACCCGCCGGTCCGGTAAATCGAGTCTCTGATTTAAGGTGTGCAAGCCTGAAACCCGGGAGAATCCATGGGAGAGTTAGGTACACTTCTGAGTTTCTATCCAAACCGAAAAGATGCCTCTTCGGCACATAAGTACCTTCGCAGAAGGGGTTTCAGAAGATCGGCACTCATCCACAAATCATCAGTCGGAGACATAAAATTAGATGACCGATCACCATGGTACGGGCTGTTCTGGGGTGTAACCATAGGGCTTTCCTCGGGATGGATTTTACTTTCAGCATTAAGGTTGTTTGGTCCTGAAGGTCTTGTGGCAGTCAGAGCTTCGTATCATGTTCTGGGATTATCTGCCTTCGCGGGAAGCCTGGCGGGATGGTTTTTTATCAGATCATTCGGTTTGGGAATTGATCGTGAGCTGATCCTGAAGCACACAAGCTGGCTTGTATCAGAAGAAACGGTGGTTATCGTTCAGGCTCCCCTCAGATCCATGGGACGGGCAATTGAGCTTCTCAGGCGCCCGGGGAAGACACAACCGTCGATCTTTGCCTTCCATCCCGAGAGGGAAAGGGAGGGGACCAGTGAGGAAGTTGTATGGTTAAAGGGTGAGCCGCTGAGTGGCGAAAATCTCAGGCAGCATGCTGCCAGGCTTGCCGGGAGCCACCCCTCTAATACTGTACGCGGTCGCGACGAGCCCCTTCTTCGTGAAATTGACAAGTGCGAAAGGGTTATCGAAGATGTGCGGCAGGCTCTCGCCGAAGCGTCACACATGGAACAGAATATATCTGTACCAGCCGAGTGGATACTTGATAATTCATTCATCATTCAGGAGCAGATCGACAATATCAGGAAAAACCTTCCAGTAAATTTCTACAATGAACTCCCAGTGGTCGTATCGGGACAACAGAAAGGACAGCTGCGTATCTACAGCCTGGCCAATGAACTCCTGCTCCACACGGACGGCCAGCTTGAACGCCACATAACAAATGATTTTCTTGAAGGTTATCAATCTGTCCAGGCTCTGACGATCGGTGAATTGTGGGCTCTGCCGATAATGTTCGGCATCGTCATTATCGAAAACTTGCGTCGCCTCGTCGAACAGGTTGACAGACAATTGCGCGAAGGGGAATCGGCCGATTTCTGGGCCAATCGCCTTATAGTCTTTGCCCGTCGTGAACCGGACAATCTCTTTGCGGCTCTCACTGAGCTTTCGAGGGAGCAACCAGACCCCAGTGTTAACTTCGCCTTTCAGCTAACAGGTCACCTGTACGATGAAGATTCCGCCCTGATTCCTGTCCAGGGCTGGTTGCAGAGAAAGTTCGGCGGTCCGCTGGGCGGCATTTTCGTCGAAGAAAGGGCAAGACAATCTGCTGATGAAGTCTCTATCGCGAATCACATTACCAGCCTTCGCCACCTCAGGCAGATCGACTGGCGGGAGCTTTTCGAATCTCACAGCAGGGTCGACTCCGTGTTACGAAGGGACCCGGCTCATGTATACAACGGCATGGATTTCTCGACCCGCAACAGTTATCGGAATGCAGTTGAAGAGATCTCCAGATGTTCCGGAGTCAGTGAGGAGCAAGTGGCCAAAAAGGCTGTGGAGATGGCTAAAGAGGCGGAGTCTCTCACCGCCAGCGACAGGAGCTATCATGTCGGCTTCTATCTGACAGGGAAAGGCAGGGCTTGGCTTTCCAATAGCCTCGGATGCCGGGAAAGCCTTCCATACAGGCTGGTAAACTGGGTAAGCCGTAACCACGCATTCACATATCTGGGTGCCGTTGGAGTGGCTATGGCTTCCATACTGACGGCTATGATAGGAACTGGAATTCATGCGAATATCTCAACTGCCGCCGTTGTTGCTATAGCTTTTTTCAGCATAGTACCAGCCAGCCAGGCTGCCCTGCAGTTTATCAATTACATCGTGACCAGGACCATGCCCCCACGTATTCTGCCGAAGATGTCCTTTGAAACGTCCGGGATCCCGGACAGATTCAGGACGCTGGTTGTAGTGCCTATTCTCATCCCGAACACAAAGACCGTGAAAGAGGAGATCGAGAAACTGGAAGTACGCTATCAGGCCAATCCGGATCCGAACCTTGTCTTCAGCCTGTTTGCAGACTATGTGGACGCCGACGAAAAGCACAGGGAAGATGACCTGAAGCTGCTGGAAGCTGCCGTTGCCGGGATCGAAAGACTCAATAGTCAGTACGGGCAGCACAAATTTTTCCTGTTCCACAGAGAACGCGTATGGACGGAGTCCGAATCCAGATACATTGGTTGGGAGCGAAAGAGAGGTAAGTTGGAGGAACTGAACAGGCTCCTTACAGGGGGTGGCCCCAAGGAGCAAGGTATTGTTAAAGTCGGCGATCCTGAGACCCTCGAGGGGATACGGTTCGTCATCACTCTCGACAGCGACACTCAGTTACCGCGGGACAGCGCACGTCGGATGGTAGAGACGATGGCCCATCCTCTCAATTTTCCCCGGATCAGCAAGGATGGAAGCATCGTAGAAAGCGGGTTCACAATTATACAGCCCCGTGTCAGCACATCACTTACAAGTGCGACCGCGACATGGTTTTCAAGGACTTTTACCGATTTCGTGGGGACGGATCCTTATACGGCAACGGTTTCTGATGTGTATATGGATCTCGCAGGTGAAGGTTCCTATCATGGTAAGGGGATCTACGACCCACACGTATTCCACAAAGTTCTCTCAGGTCGATTTCCGGAGCAGAGGCTGCTCAGCCATGATCTTATTGAGGGTGTGCATGTCCGGGTCGGTTTTGCCAGTGATATAGAACTGTTTGACGATTATCCACCGGACTACCTCACATACTCATCCAGGCAGCATCGCTGGATCTGTGGTGACTGGCAGATCGCCGAGTGGTTCCTCCCGCGGGTGTCCACGCCTGAAGGTGTGAGAATACCGAATCCCCTGTCCGGCCTGAACCGCTGGAAGATATTCGACAATCTAAGGCGGAGCACAGTCCCGGTCATGTCTGTAGTGATGCTGGTGTCTGCATGGCTGGCTTCCCCCGCCGTGGGGGCTGTCGCATCCATTCTTGTTGCCATGGCCTTTTTCCCCGGACCTCTTGCCCTGGTTACTTCCTGGTTAACGGCGGGTGTTTCGTTGAAAAAGTCCGACTTCGGGAATTTGAAGCGTTCACTGCGACGTTCAGCTGTGGAGATCGCACTGATCCCCCATCAGGCATTGCTCTCTACTTTTGCCATAGCAAGGGCCTTGTACAGGAGGATAGTCAGCAAGAAAAAACTGCTGGAGTGGACGACAGCCCAGACGGTTCAGAGGAAGGCTTCCGGCCGTACACAGCCATACTTTTTCCAGTTCGTCTCGATAGGAGTGATATCCGCAGGGCTTGGAGCATGGCTGTTCGCGCAGGCCCCATGGAGTATGGCAGGTGCTTTTCTGTTTATTTTTCTGTGGATATCCAGTCCTTTTCTGGCAGGGTGGTTCCTGTTCAGGTCTTGGCCCATGAAGGTTTCTCCTGTTGTTTCTGAGCGGGATCAGAAGATGCTCAGGAGGATTGCAAGACAGACGTGGCGTATCTTTGATGATCTTGTTAATGGTGAGAACAACTGGCTGCCGCCTGATAACTACCAGGTGTCTCATCTCAACGAGATTGCGCCAAGAACGAGTCCCACAAATATCGGCCTGTGGATGCTGAGCGCTCTTGCGGCTTACGATTTCGGATATCTGAACGGCGAAAATGCCATAAAACGCGTCGCACACACATTTACAACATTAGGTCGGATGGAGCGATACGAAGGGCATCTGCTTAACTGGTATGACCTTGAGACCCTCGAACCGCTCAGACCCAGGTATGTTTCTACTGTGGACAGTGGAAACCTCCTGGGCTCCCTGTGGACCCTCCAGGAGGGTTTGAGGGAGATCATTAATGAACCGATCCTGGATCTGCGAGCCGTCGAAGGGCTGCTCGACTCGGTGCACATCCTGGGCATTTCCCTGAAGAAGGCCGGAGCCCACCGGCACCTGAAAACCACCGAAGAACTTGAGCGCATTCTGTCGGGCTGTCCCGACGATCTGGGAGAGATTGTCCGCCGGATCAGAAAAGCAGCGCCTGTAGCCGAGAGCCTCTCTGGTGAAGCAAACCAGGAGCCGGGTTACGGTTCAAGTGCTGAAGATCCAGTTGGTTCGGAAACGATCATGGACGAAGAGATCGAAGGCCATGAGGAGAGTGTTTACTGGACGAATCAGATCAATGCTGAAATACAGGCGCTGCTAAAATTCATAGAGCGCTATCTTTCCTGGGCAGAGGAGTTGTTCGATATACCCGCCGAAGTTGTGGAACTCCTCGGGGATGATGCCATTACTTCATGGAAGGAAACATTAAGGACTGCACCTTCTTACCTTGATCTGGCTCGGGACAGGGTCAAAGTCTTTAATCTCCTTAAGGAGGCCAGTTCAAAACGTGCAACCCTCTCGGAACCACTGGCTGCCTGGATCGCCCATCTCAGAGAGAGATTTACCCCTGCGGTATGGTTGGCATGGGAGGTTCTCAACGATGCTGACGAAATAATCCAGCAGGCCCGGGAACTGGCAGGCGGCATGAATATGAAATTCC
>QIFJ01000286.1 GCA_003229755.1 Pseudomonadota bacterium | reverse complement strand
TGAGTGGCCTGGACATTACCTCCTTCAGGTCCAGGGACGAAGAGGAGGTGGCCGGGTACGCTGAGGCAATGAACACAGTATTCGATTCCTGGGAGCACATACCTCTGGATGAGAACCACATAAAGCAGCTTCACGGTATACTGCTTCGCTACAGCGTCCAGGATGCGCCGCATCGGGGCGAGTACAAGAAAACCCCCAACCATGTGGAAGCTTTCGACAACGAGGGGAAGAGCCTGGGAATCGTGTTTGAAACCGCCTCGCCCTTTGACGCTCCCCGTCTGATGGCTCGATTGATAAAAAGTGTAGACGATGCTTTTGACAGGGATGATCTGCATCGTCTGCTTGTCATTGCCGCCTTCGTGGTCCACTTCCTGGCTATCCACCCCTTCCAGGACGGCAACGGACGACTTTCACGTATCCTGACCACACTGATGCTTCTCCAGAGCGGATACGGATATGTTCCCTATAGCTCTCTTGAGCGCGTAGTGGAGGAAAACAAGGATGATTATTACCGGGCGCTCAGGTCCTCTCAGGCAGGGTTCAAGACAAAGGATGAGAACCTGGACCCCTGGACCCTTTTCTTCTTAAAGACCCTCAAGACGCAAAAAGACGACCTGATCAGGAAGCTGGAGCGCGAAAAGGAATTGGAGCGGCTTTCAGCCTTGTCATTGGAGATTCTTCAAGTGGTGAGGGAGCGGGGGAGGCTGACAATGGCCGATGCCGTCACCCTGACCGGGGCGAACCGCAACACCCTGAAGGTACATTTTCGCCGCCTGGTGAAACAGGGTCGCCTGGCGCAGCACGGCAAAGGAAAAGGGACGTGGTACTCCCTGCCCAGAGTGTGATAATGGACCTGACCCCAAGAGACGATTTTTCCACTTGACAACAGAAGGCTTTAAGTCTATGAGTAGATACTCATAGACTTAAAAGGAGAACCATGAAGCAGGACGCTGAACTTTTCAAGATACTGTCGGTCGACAAGAGGATCGAGATCATAGAACTCCTGAAAAGGGAACCGATGAACGTCAACTCCCTGGCGGATAAACTTGGAATTTCCCAATCAGCGGTCTCACAGCATCTTCGAGTGCTCAAGGGGGCCGGTTTTGTAGACGATGAGAGAAGGGGTTATCACGTCTTTTACACTTTAAATGAGGAAACGCTGGAGACATGCCGTCAACGGCTTAACCGCATCTGTACATGCGGTTGTCCTGGCACCAGGCGCAAGGAAGAGTTACAAGGCAAAGGTGTATAATTTTTCACTCCCTTTAAGCAGGCGCACATAAATTATAAGGAAAGGAGGAGTTGAAAATGACCGATGATAAAAAGAAGGAAACGGGCAAGGTCGAGGAGAAACGTGATTCCGAAACCCGTGTTGAAGAAAAGATGGTCGATTGTGGATGTGATTGCATTCCCCCCGTAAAGTCAAAATAAATATGATCGTGGCGGTACAGGGATCTACCAGCGTACCGCCACGGTTCCGTTTACTGAAACAACCGGCCCGAACGGCCGCAAAGCGAAAAGGAGCAGGGCATGAATCGGATTAACGGCTTTATTGAGAAGGAGGCAAAGAACCTCGCCAGGCAGATCGCCAAGGAGCGGATCGCCCCAGGAGCCGCCGAGAGAGACAAAAACGGTGTTTTCCCACATGAGCCAATGCAAACGCTCGGGGAAAGCGGCATCCTGGGAATGGTTGTTGCCGAAAACCTCGGGGGCGCTGGAGCGAGCCGGACAACCCTCGCTTCGGTGACAAGCGAACTTGGCGGAGCATGCTCCTCGACAGCGCTGGTGGTCTTGTCCCACCTCATCGCGGAAAAGGCCGTCGAGGTAACCGGAACTGATCTTACCAAAGACAAATGGCTTTCACTGATGGTGTCAGGCAAGGCGCTGGGGGCCTTCGCCGTGCACGAAGCTGATAGCGGAAGCAACGCCGGAGCTATCACTACAACGGCGAAGAAGGACGGCGACCATTACATCGTCAACGGTTCGAAATTCTTCATTACGTCGGCGGGGGAGGCGGACGTCTACGTGGTACTTGTCAGAACGGATCCGGAAAAGGGGCCCGAGGGAATGAGCGCGCTGCTTATCGAAAAAGACGCCCAGGGGCTCTCGTTTGGAAATTCTGAAGACAAGATGGGCCTCAGAAGCTCTTCGTCACGGGTAATGTCCTTCACGGATTGTCTTGTACCGGTTGGCAATCTTTTGGGAACAGAAGGCGGAGGTCTCCAGGTTATAGGTCAAAGTGTCATCGGCTGGGGGTTCTTCGGTGCCGCCGGAATATCGGTCGGCATTGCCCGGACTGCGGTTGACCTGGCCGTGCAGCACGCCAGAGAACGCACGATCGCCGGGCAGCCGATCGGTGCTCACCAGGCTGTTCAATCCATGATCGCGGACATGATCGTCCAGTCGGAAGCGGCCGAGGCGCTGCTCGCCCGCAGTGCCGGAAATTCGGATATTTCGCCGGCTTCCGCCAATATTAACGGGTTCAAGGCCAAGCTGTTTGCCTCCGAGGCCGCCGTGGAAGTAACCAACAAGGCCATACAGGTCATGGGCGGGCACGGTTACTGTCGAGATTACATCGTTGAGAGGCTTTTCCGGGATGCCCGGGGCCTCATGCTTCATTTCAAGACGTCGGAATGGCTTCGCCAGGACATCGCTAAGGCGGCCTTGGAACTGTGATGCCCCACGGTCACGTTCAGTCATTGGGGTCGGACCCCCAAGTTCATCACGACGTTGGACGTAGTCTCAGTCAGAATTTTCTTCAAGCGCCCTAAGCCTGCGCGTCAGGTTTTCCTGCCTCCTGGACAGGCGCCAGAGAAACCCGAACAGTCCTATCCAGACGATGCCGTAAGCGGCAACGAGAAAAGTCATATTTTTCATTACATACCTCCGCGTCTTATTTTTTCAAGATTTCTGATCCGTAGCTCTGTGAAATCGACCCTGGACCTTATTCTGAGCAGGGTGAGCCAGAAAAGGAGAAAGGCCGCCATGGAGATTGCCAGGGTCGTGAGCATGGCGGGCTCTATATCTATTGATCTTGACTTTATCACCACGGGATGAATGGTCCTCCATAGCCTTGCCGAGAGAAACACGATCGGGACGTCGATGAAGCCCACTATGGCCATTACCGCGCAGAAGGTGGCCCTTCTGTCGACCTGTTCCACCGACGCTCGCAGGATAAGGTAGGCTACATAGATGAGCCACAGGATGAACGACGTCGTGAGCCTCGGGTCCCATGTCCACCAGGTGTTCCAGATGGGCCTCGCCCAGAGTGAACCTGTTATGAGCACCAGTGTCGTGAATACAACGCCGATCTCAACGCTGGCTGAACCGATGATATCCCACTTGATGTCCTTCTTTATAAGGTAGAGGACGCCGCAGACAAAGGCCACAAAGTACGACAGGAAAGCCATGAAGGCCATGGGAAGGTGGAAGTAGAAGATCTTCTGAACGATTCCCATCATTATTTCCGTCGGAGCGTAGAAAAATATCGTATAAATAGCTGTCAGCATCAAAGCAGTGCTGATCACGACCAGAAATCTGTCAATAAAGCCATCTTTCAAGGTTAATTCTCCTTCATTACGTAGTCGAATAGCAGATATCCAGCGCAGGAAAATATGAGGCCGAAGGCTGCCATGAGCCGGAGCCACGCAGAGTACTCCCCGAATGGCACACCCGCGAATATCTCCCCCGTTGCCTTGACGGTGAATGCTATCAGTGGAGTTATCACCGGGAACAGCAGGAGAGGCAGAAGCACTTCGTTCCTCCTGGTAGCCGCCGTGATCCCGGAAAAGAGAGTTCCCACGGACGCGAATCCGAGATTAAGGAGGAGGACAGTTGCCAGCAGGGGCGCCAGCCCTATGGTGATATTATCCCCATGCAGGGCGAAGAACACCGGTATGATGACGGCTTCGGATATGAGCATGAAGAAAAAATTAACCGATGTCTTGGCAACGAACACCGAAGAAGGGGGCACCGGACTGATGAGGAGCCCGTCTATGCACCGGTTAGTCTTCTCCAGCGAAAAGGTCCTGCCCAGGCCAAGTACGGAAGAGAAGAGGATGGAGATCCAGAGGATCCCGGACGCAAGCTCCGGATCCACCTTCCTTCCTATACCGATGGCCATGCTCATAACGAAAAGTAGCAGGATCCCGAAAAAGATCATGGAGATCACCGAGTCTTTTCTCCGGATCTCGATGAGCAGATCCTTTCTCAGTATGACCAGAGAGAGGCCCACAGCTAAACGGCCTCCATGTGCGTGAAGTAGTGGTCCTCGAAGGATCGAAGGTCTATCTCTGCTCTGTCCTTCAGATAAACGAGCCTGCCCTCTGAAAGAATGCCTATCCTGTTGGCAGTCTCAAGGCCCCTCGTGAGGTTGTGGGTCACCATAATGATCGTCCTGTGCCGGGCATGAAGCTCCTTTAAGTGGTTGCTCAGCACCGTGGCGGCGAACTGGTCAAGCCCGCTATAGGGCTCATCCAGAAGCAGAAGCACCGGGTCGTTTATCAACGCCCTCGCAATGCTGAGTCTTTGCTGCATGCCGGCCGAAAATGTAGAAACCCTTTCATCCCTTCTGTTATGAAGGCCTACAGTATGCAGGAGGCTATCTATCTTGTCTTCGGGATCGGGGATCTTGTAGATGGATGAGTAGAACTGGAGGTTTTCCATGGCTGTGAGCTCATCGTAGAGGAGCGTCTGGTGAGATATTAATCCGATCCTGGATCTTATGCCGCCGTCCAGGTTCTGCCCGCCGGATATTTCCACGGTTCCAGATGTGGGTTTCAGGAGGTCCGCCACGATCTTTATCAGGGTTGTCTTACCTGCTCCGTTGGGTCCGAACAGGCACAGAAAGTCTCCCCTGGCGAGACTGAGGTCAACACCCCGCAGGGCATCCACATCCTCGTAGCTCTTTCTCAGACCTTGGATCCTGAGAAAGGAAGTATCATCCATTGCCGCTCTCCATCTCGTTACTCAGCGAGGGATCGCAATTGAATCTCTGCCTGGGAGGAAACGAAGGTATTGTCTCTTCCGAGGTTTTATGATTCGGACATTTCTGACTCGTACTTGGAAGGGCACTTGGCAAGGAGCACGGTTGCCAAAAAGGTGTTGTTTTCGCGGTTGTAAGTTCCCTCCAGAATAACCTCAACACCTGGTTTAAGGGCGTCAGGAGGAGGGCCGTCGTACTTGGCGTCAATGGTTTTGGTCGGGTCCTCCATATCGCTCACGGTGAAGGCAAGGACCAGGTTCTTCTGGTTGTAATTAATTGTCCCGTCAACCACATTTCCGCTTATCCTGATATTCTTGTCGGTCTTCGCCCGGGGACCGGCGAGCACCTCGCTTACAGTCCAGTAATAGACGCCTGTCTCCGATATTCCCTTGAACACCAGATAGCCTGCTACCACCAGGACAAGAAGAACGCCAGCTATAGCTCGGTAGTTACGTTTTTTCATGGGGATGTTTCCTCTTCAACGCGAATATACAGTCGGCAGGAAATTTTTTCAGAGCGTCGGCACAGGATTCGTATCCGTATGTCTCGTGAAACAGTACTCTGCTTGCGGAGAGTGCTGCCAGGCCTTTTTGCGGCACTCCGGCATCGGCCTTCAGGATGATTATCCTGATCCGGTACTTACTTCGCCGTACAGTTCCAGGGTCAGTGAGGCGAATATGCGCTCAATGGATTCCCGCTGAGCCTTAAGGTCATCTAAAAAGAGCTTCTGCTTCTCTTCCACAAACTGCTTCGCAAGGGTCCTGTAGTATTCAATCCCGTCAATGAGGTTTTCCTTGAATTCGCGGAAGTACTTTGGTGAATTAGTGGCGAGATTCAGCTTGAACTTCTCGATCTCGTTCCTTAGATGGTCTATGTTCAGGGAGAGTTCCTTGATGAACATGTGAGGCCGATCTGATCTGGTAAGAAGGGAAATGCGACCGTAAATGTGGGATACCATCTCCTCTAAAGTGGCGATCCTGGAAAAATTGATTATCCCCGGTCCGCAGCAGACAGCTGGAGTCACGTCTGTATCAATACCTTTTTTGATCTTTGCCCCACCGGAAAGATCACTGCAGATGCACGACTTGGCCAGCACCTCGGCCTCTACCCGCGCCAGCTGTTCTTCGGTCAGGTCTTCTTCCTGGATCTCTTCCAGCTTCTGCCTGACATAGAGGCGGGATGCGATGCAGATGGGAGTATCGGAGAATTCATCATTGAAAAGGAATCCAGTTCGCCCGTGACTGCTTCTGCAGGGGCTGCCCGGTTTTCCTTCCTCGATCCTGGCGCGCCTTGCATCCTCACTTGCCGATGATCTGAGATTCCAGAACTGGATTGCCATGGGTGAGGTCTCGCTGAGGTAGACATCCTTTTCGTCGGCAGCGATGAGTTTCTCCAGGTGGGCGTCGTCCACATTGGTCACCTCGGGTACCAGGAGGAATGGGGTTCCCCATCCGGTTCTGTCTACATTGTAGTAACTATGAAGGAAACGGTCCTCCTCAAATGTTCCTATGCCCCCCTGTACTGTGAGTTTCGTGCGGTGCGGTTTGTCGATAGCAGCGCGGCCCCTTTTTTTAAGGCCAGTCGAGTACAGGTCAAAAAGCTCCTGTGTCAGCGTTTCGCGATTCTGGTTGAACTCCTCGAGGATCGGGCCAATGAGGTTGCCTTTTGTGGCAAAGGCGTGCCCGCCGCAGTTAAGGCCGGACTCTACCCTGAATTCGGAGATCCACAATCCCCTTTTCGCCAGGAACTTGCCCTGGACAACTGCCGAGCGATAGTCGCTGACTTTCAGGACGATCTTCTTCTTCAGGTTCCCTGCCTCATCCGGGAGGAAATCATCGAAGTTTGCGGCGTAACTGTACAATCGTGGGTTCAGTCCGGCGGAAAACACTATTGAAGAGGGAATGTCACTAAGCGCGAATCCCCTGAAGGCAGACATGGCATTGGCGTATTCAGGGGGCATCATCTTGCCGTTTCTGTAGATGTTCCGGTCCAGCTTGGTCATGATGTTTGCGTCTATGCTGCCTGGTACCGCCTGATGTCGAAGCTCGCTCTGGATTTTTTCCTTCGCGGCAGAGTCTTTCGTATCCAGCATCTCCAGGTATTTGTTCTTCAGGGGGCAGTCCGGGAGAAGCTCGTAGTAACGCGTGATCTCGGTCCCCTCCTCGAAGGGGGATGACTGGAGAGTTTTTACCTGACGGTCAAGGATAAGGCCCAGAAGGTTCAGATAAGCGGTGATCCTTCGCGCCCTGGCGTCATCGTCCTTTTGAGAAATCTCCTCGTAGGGCAGCCCCTCCGTCTCGCAGTAGTGCTTCCTCATCTGCTCGATGAAATCATCGTCAACCAGTGATATGACCGAGGATATGCCGTACCTGCCGACCTTGAGAGGAGTATCGATGGTAAAGCCGATACCCAGAATGGGAACGTGGAAGGTATGCGCACTGTTATTTTCCGTATTCATGATCCTGTTCATTTTCACTTTCCTCACAAATCAACAACTTGCGCTGCAAAACATTGATCTGGGCGCCCTTAAATGGACGCGTTGATAAGTCATCAACTTTAGCATCAATTGCGCATTATAAAGCTGCATGGTATTTCATGCAATACCCTTTGGGGGTGTGGTTTCTGCCAGCATGAACTCGACAATTCATCTATAGTGTTGGCCAACTGATATGAACTCCTTTATCGAATACATGCCAGGGATCGAACCAGAATCAGCCAATGGAATAAACCAGAAAGAACATATGTATATACAGCGTAATCGCGAATGTAAAGTAAAATCAATTCTCATCAGGAGGTTGCTCATGAGACGTTTAATAATAATCGCTGTGGCGCTCGTCCTGTCCGCGGGGCCGGCCCACGCCAGGACCAAGCTGGTGGCCCTGCCGGAGAGGGAGGCAGTGAACATACGGTTTGATAACCCCACCGCCACGCTTGTTGAGGAGGAAAGAGTGCTGACTCTCCAGGAAGGTGAGAACCTGGTGGATTTCTCCTGGAAAGGGGTCCAGATCGATCCGGACTCCATAAGGCTGTCTATCCTCACCCACCCCGATAAGGTTCGCCTGCTCTCGGTCTCGTACCCGCCGGGAGAAACGGCCCTTGTATGGAGGATTTCCTCCGGGGAGGCATGGGAGGAAAAGGTCAGGATCTCGTACCTCCTGTCCTATATTGACAGGCTGGTGAGCTACAAGGGGGTGGCGACGAAGGACGAGAAGACACTGGATCTTGAGGCCTTCCTGATACTCCGGAATTTTTCGGGGGAGGACTTTGAAAACGCCGACGTGAGCCTGGGCCAGGGAGATCCTTTCACTGGCAACATCTCCCACGAAGAGACAAAGCAGCTGCACTTCATGTCTGTAAAAGGCATCCCGGTCGAGAAGACCTTTACATGGGACGCGTCGAAACTTCCGTGGGAGCCTGAGCGCCTCGACCAGAACGTGGGCATTCCCGTTCACTACATAATCGCGAACGATGCTGAATCAGGTCTGGGAAAGACCCTGATGTGGGGCGGTAAGGTGCGCATTTTCCAGGACGACGGACACAAAAGCACGATCTTTCTCGGTGAGGATCAGGTGGGTCTAACGCCTGTGGGGGAGAAGATGAGGATCTACATCGGCGACAGCCGCGACGTGTCTGTTACACAGAAAAAAACCATGGAAAAGAGGATCAACCTCAGGCCCTCCAGGTTCAAGGTAGTGCTCTACGACACCGACGAGAAGATCGAGGCAGAGGTGGAAAACTTCAAGGATCAGGCTGTCACGGTTGACCTGGTGCAGAACATCCCTGGAGAGTGGGATATGCTGGAATCTTCCATGCAGTACGAAAAGAAAAATTCATCCACCATCGTCTATTCGGTGGATGTTCCGGCAAAGGGTAAAAAGAAGCTGTCCTTTCACTATCAGCGGCGCAACGTCAGGAATTAGGACGTTAAAAAAGTTCAGAACAGGGAGAAAAAGATGAGATCACTTACCGGTAAATTAATAATTTTGATAGCGGCCCTTTCGCTGGCGGCGCCGGCAATTTCCTGGGGCAAGGTGGATCTGGTAACCCTGCCTGCCAGAGACAGAGTCCAGATAACGATCTACAACTCCGCGGACATAACTCTGGCCAGGGACATCAGGTCTCTTACCATGAAGAAGGGTCCGAACAGGCTTCAGTTCTCCTGGGCGGGAACGCTTATAGATCCGACTTCCCTCGAGATGCTGCCCCTCGCCCAGGCGCGAGAGATCAATCTTCAGAGCCTCGAATATCCACCCAGAGTCACAGGTCTGGGTATCTGGAATCTGGAGTCGAAACTCTCCGGCAAGGTGCCCTTCGAGATAACCTACTTTACCAGCGGCATATCCTGGAATGCGTACTATCTGGCGACACTGACGCCCGATGAGAGCTCCATGCGGCTGCAGGGTTATGTCAGAGTGAACAATAACAGCGGTGAAGATTACGAAAACGCCGAAACGAGGCTAATCGTAGGCAAGATAAATCTCCTGGACCAGATAGCTGAGCTTGCCCGCCGTCAGCAGCCCTACGGCAGGCCCGGACCAGGGCCGGTGCCAATGCCTGCCCTTGGCGCTGCTTATGATATGCCCTACATGGCCAAAGCAGAGGGCATGAGGGCGGCCAAGTCGGCGGTCATGAGAGCTCCAAAGGCGATAA
>QIFJ01000223.1 GCA_003229755.1 Pseudomonadota bacterium | reverse complement strand
CAGGCTTTCATCGCTTAAAGTCTTCCTGGCCCGCCTGGGAAGCTCTTTCAGGGGATCGCCGAGGGGATGATCCCTCAAGCGATTGATGAACCGCAACACATCCCAGGCTGCCTTCTGAAGGTTCTCGTCGCCGGTTCGGGTCGTGCCGTTGACGATCCTGCGGCGAAGAACCCCTGCCTCGAGGATGTCGGGCCACTTCTTCCTGGCCGCCAGAGGAATGGAGTCCACCCATGGGTCACCCCCTGTAATCGCGAGGTACAGTTCGACAAACCTCCCGGTGTTGATCCTCTCGTCAGCCAGGGCGTCTTTGGCCTGCTCCACAGTCCAGCCCTCCCTCTTGCATGCGAGGGTAAGAATCCTCTTGCGCACCGCCTCCCACATGGTCCACGCGGACGTCAGTCCCGACAAACCGTCAGGGGGATCGGCATTGAGAGCTTTTTCGGCCCTGCTTTTCAACTCGAGAAGATATTTCGGATTTGTCATTGCTTCACCTTACGTCTTCAATCCACTTCACATGCACCGAGAACGGCGTTCCCTGAAGGGTGTCGAAGAGTCTCCTCCCGGCCGTCACCATGCGGCAGTCCTGCTGCACAGCCAGCGCCAGGTTTAACCCGTCCGAGAGGGGCCGATCCATGGCTACGGTTATCTCCAGGGCCCCCTCCAGAAGATTCTGTGAAGGATAGGTGCTCACCGGTGCTGACTGGATCGCCGTGAACACCTCCCTGCAATCCTCAAGGGTCAGTTCCCCCAGACGAGCTTTCCTGGAAATGAGATCACTTGATTCGGGGAGGAGCATGTCGGTAGCGATCAGCTCGTGCCGTCCCTCGAGTAATCGAGCGGCGTCGGGTGAGTAAATTTCGGGGATGAACCACTTCATCGCCACAGCGGATTCGACAACAAACCGTGCCAGGATTATCCCCCCTTTTCCGTCAACTCAGCGCTGTCGGTGTGCTCCCGGTCCCCGAGCATCCTGCGGATCTTCGAGGAAAGGATCTCGGTTTCCAGGAATTCCACCTGAGCCGCCTGTTCCAGAACCGTCTTGAGTTCGGACTGCATGGACCGTCCGCTGCGCCGGGCACGGACCTTGAGCTTGTTAATGGTTTCGGGAGTGAGATCACGGATGAGGATATTGGGCATAAGAGCCTCCATTATTTTGCTAGCGTAATGATAGCAAAACAATGGAGGCTCTTAAAGACAAAATTCAACACAATACGGGTGGGATTTTTTTCTCACACTTCAACGGGCTTGAAAATCAAAACTACCGCCATGACCATGAATACCATCGCTTCAGCAGCGGGCCCCCAGAATCGGCCCGTAACAGACATGACCATGCCCAGGGCGAAGGCCGCCACGAATGTCCCTCTCATGCTGCCCAACCCTCCGACAATTACAACCGCAAAACAGAGAAGCAGCACCTGAAATCCCATATAGGGATGAACTGTTGTAATCGGGGCATACAGGACACCGCCAAGGGCCGCCAGGCAACTTCCAAGGATAAAGACCATGGAAAAGTACTTCTCCAGGTTAATACCCAGGCTTGCCACTGCCTCTCTGTCCTCAAGCCCGGCCACGATAATCTTCCCGACTAACGTTTTCCTGAAAAAGATCTCCAGACATAAGAAGATCAGCACTGAAAGACCGATGATAATTAACCGGTAAACGGGAAGATCCACCCCAAGGACAGGAAGGGATTTGCGGACCGGATCTGAAAGCGGAATAGGGGTTGCGCCCCAGATCCATTTCGTAATGTCGACACCGATCAGAAGAACAGCGTAAGTCGCGATTATCGCGAGATCGATAGACTCTCCATAAAGCCTTCTGATGATAAAACGCTCGATCACGTACCCTATCGGTATCACGGAGATGACTGCCACTATTGCAGCCGGAATAAACAAACCTTTAAAAACCGGCATGACTGCAATGAGAACATAGGCGCCGGCCATATATATGAAAGCATGGGCGAAATTCACAATGCGCATTGTCCCGAAGGTCAAGGACAACCCGATGGAGATAATGTAAAAGATCCCGCCGATAGTCAGCCCATAGGCAATAGTACTAATCACTGATCCTTCTCCGCGTCGGTACCGGAAACCCGGGCAACCACGAACCCCCAGATACCAGTCTGGAACCTGAACACCAGCAACAACAGCGCTATGCCCAGAAACATTTCCCAGCGCTGGATGTAATTGGGCAGATAATTGCTTATGGCCATGTAGCTCATCCCGCCCAGCAGTGCTCCGAAAACGCTTCCCGCCCCCCCTATCAGCGAAGCGAAAATCACCTCAACATTTCTTGTCGTGTCGATAAAGCTTGGTGTGACATAGGTATAGTTCAGGATAGTCAGCGCACCGGCGAATGCGGCCACGGTTGTGGATATAACAAAAGCCAGTAGTTTGTATTTATACGTATTGTAGCCAAGAAATTGAGCTCTTGTTTCATTCTCCTTTATCATTCTCAACAGAATCCCGAAGGGTGATCCGGTAAGCCTGCGCATCAGAAAAACTACAAGAAGAAGGCAGAAAAGGGAAAAGCCGAAAACAACATAACGATTATCGAAATTCAGCATCCAGACAGTGTCAAAGAAAGCGGCCATTCCATCCTCTCCCCCGGTCCATTCAGCCAGGGCTATGAGAGCCAGGAAAAAGCCCACCTGATTAAAAGCAAGGTTAATGAGAGCAAAACAGGCCCCCGTTGTCCGCACGATAATCGGCCCGAGAAGAAGACCCACTGCAGCACCTGAAAGCAGCGCCGTGAGGATTGCAATAAAAGGGTTGGCGGAAATGTGCTCCGCACAGAGCGCGGCGGCATAGGCACCCACCCCCAGATAGAGCATGTGCCCGAAAGAAAGCCTGCCCATGTATCCATACAGAAGATCGTAAGCAAGAACGAAGATGCAGAAAATTATGAAATCAGTGGTCCGCTGCACCGTCAGCACAGGCGCCAACAGGAGAAAACCTGCCGCCACAATGGGCAGATTAAATTTTTCCAGAGTTCTGATTGTTGATCGTTTCATGAGTTCACGCTTTTACAATTACGCTTTCGGCTACAGATATTGTTCCATCCGGGATCTGTCCTGAATCTCCCGCTGCTCGCTGAAAACGGCTGGTATACGTCCTTCCTTCATGGCGTATACCCGGTCAGCCAACCGGCAAACCACTGAAAGGTTCTGCTCAACAATAATCATGGAAACACTTCCCTTGATCTGTTCCAGGACTTTGAATACCTCCTTGATAATACCTGCTGCCAACCCTTCGGTCGGTTCATCGATCAGAAGCAGCCTGGGATTTCCTATCAGTGCCCTGCCGAGAAGCAGCAGTTGCCTTTGTCCTCCCGACAAACCGCCTGCTTTGCTGTCCAGGAAATTCACAATAGGCGGATAAATCTGAACGACCTTTTCTATTGCGGAATCGAGCCGTTCACCGGACGGATGCGCCGCCAGTTGAATGTTCTCCCGAACAGTGAGGTTGGTAAAAACACGTTTGTCCTGGAATACATACCGGACCCCATCCAAAGCCATCCTTTCCGGGCCTGTGTTACCAACCTGCTTGCCGCCATAAATAATTGCGCCTTTTTCGGGCTTCATAAATCCCGCAACAGTTTTCAGAAAGGTAGTTTTGCCTGCTCCATTTCGACCCACCACGAAAACCATCTCGCCAATATCAACCGAAAGCGATATGTCCTTCAGAACAACAGCATGACCATAAGCCACATTTATGCTTTGGACCGTCAGCAGCATGAATTTTCCTGCCGGCGCATCCTGCCAGTCTCAGGTGTCATCTGACGAATCGTCCTCTCCCCAATAGACACGGCGGACCACGGGATCGCGGAGGATATCATCGGGATCACCTTCAGTGATAAGCCGCCCCTCATGCATCACACTGAGCCGTGAAACCAGTCCTGTCAATTGGGAGATCTTGTGTTCAATAATTACCAGAGTCAATCTGTCTTTCAGGCTGTTCATAAGTTCCATTATGTCGGCGATCTCCGGATCGCTTAAACCGGCCAGGGGCTCATCCAGGAGCAGAACCCTGGGTTTAAGTGCGAGTGCCAGAGCGATTTCGAGCTTTCTCTTATCTCCATAAGATAGATCGGATGTCAAAACGCGAGACTTGTCAGCTATGCCGACCATTTCAAGGGTATCCATACAAACTTTTTCCATCTGGCTGGTGTGGGATGAACCCAGGATAAATCGGATCACGTTCCGGTTCTTTGTATCTGCCCGCACCACTGCGAGTATGAGATTGTCGAGTACCGGTAGAGTGTCGAACACGGAAACCAGTTGAAAAGTACGAACCATTCCCATCCTGACTCGCTGGTCCGCACTCATCTTCGTCACGTTGCGTCCCCGAAAAAGGATCGTACCGCTGTTTGGAGGAAACAGACCGGTAAGGATATTGAAGAATGTTGTTTTTCCGGCCCCATTGGGACCGATAATACCGGCTGATTCACCCTCCCGGAGCTGATAGTCAACCGAATCCACCGCTGTCAGTTCGCCGAAACTCTTGCTCACCTCCCGACTTTCGAGAATCATGTCACCTGGCATCTGAGTTCCTTCGACATCATCAACCTTAATGTTATACGCATAGAAATGGGAGGAGAGGGTTTCCCTCTCCTCCCGTATGCACAGTCAGCGTTTAATATCCCAGCACATCCAGTGAGGGTAGATAATCCTCACCTGTGTAAGCGCCCACCACCTTTACGAGATCCCACCTGTTTTTCCTTTCATCCGCACCTTTGCCGACAACGATAAAGGCACTGTATTTGAAGATGGGCTGGTGATCAATCCGCCATTTAGCGGTACCTTTCATCGTCTCGAAGGTGGGATTGTCTAAAATAGCCTTTGCCACCTTTCCTGGATCGGCGCTTTTCGCAAGCGAAAGGCCCCTTAAAGCTTCCTGGGTTCCAATATAGGCCATGGCGGAGTACGGGTCTGGAGGATATCCGTAAACGCGGGAGAACTTCTCGGCAAAAGCGCGGCCCTGCTCCACGATCTCCTTGTCCTCGAACCCGCTCAGATCATAGTACCAGCTCATGAGCGAATACACTCCTTCCAGAGCCTCCGGCGGCACTCCGGCACCGAAAACGTTTGTCATCCAGTTGAAGAAAATCTGGGTCTTGCCTTTCAAGCCTGTTTCGTAGGTCTGTTTGAGCACGTTAATTGCGTCATTGCCCCAGTGTGCCAGCATTACGACATCAGGCTCCATTTCCATTATCCTGGTCAGGTATGATGTGAAGTCGTTTGTGCCCACAGGTGACTCCAGATACTCTGCCTTTACACCAAATTTTTCGAAAGCGTCCCTGGCTCCATTCCACTGGTCCTTGCCGAATGCGTATGCGGGTCCGAAAAAAACGATCTTCTTCGGCTTCATGTTCTTCACAATGTAGGCGGCACTGCCGAAACCAGCCGAATATGCGGCTCCGTGAACCGCGAATGTGGATGGGGCGATCTCCTTTTTATCGAACATCTTCAAAGCGACGACATTCACCGGAAAATAAGCGATGTCCAGCTTCTTAACCTGCTTATTGAGGGCGGCCGTGATGGACGCGAAAGTCTGACCAACGACCACATGCACCTTCTCTTCATTGACGAGTTCACGGAACCGTCGGATAGCCACATCCGGTTTCGTCTCATCATCTTTGACTACATAGTCGACCCTGACTTTCTTGCCACCCCAGTCCAAACCTCCGGCCGCGTTTATTTCGTCTATGGCGAGTTTGGCGCCATCAAGCTGAACCGGGCCCACCGGGGAAGCGGCGCCGGTCAAACCGAACATGAGACCAACCTTGACCTCTTTGGGCGCCTTATCCGCCACGGCGCCCAGGGGCAGCGCAACACACAGAGCCATTGCAACTGTCAATACCATCCATTTCTTACTCCAACCTGATTTCATCATTTACCTCCTTCAGTTTCTGCGAATGTCTCCAATTTCCATCCTCAACACGACAATCCATTCTTTTCCCGACCGTTCCCAGGAAATTCTTCCCACTGATTTCTCCCGTTTCATGATATGGCAGATAAAAACTCGTCAGCCGTGATGACTTTGCCGATACGCGGGAAAATGACTTCTTCGGCATATTCCTGCTCACGGTCTGTATCCGTAGCAGTGCAATCCTTGATAACCATCACCCTGAAACCCAGATCATAAGCGGACCTCGCCGTGGCCTCTACACACCAGTTCGTGTGGAATCCTGCCATAGCCACATGTTCGATCTCATTTGCCCGAAGGATGTAATTAAGAGCAGTTGAATGGAACGCATCCAGAGTCAACTTCCCATGAACTATGATGTCGCCATCCTGAGGTGTCAGAGGATCGATGATTTCCGGACCTGGAGTTCCCTCCACCCATGCGCCGGTTCCCCAATCCGCCTTCATCTCCATCTCTATTCCCCTGAGCCCTTCGGTTCCGGGCCCACCGGGTTTCAATTCCGGGAATCCGGGTTTAAAGGCCTGGAACGGAACATATATTATTTTGACTTTACCCCGGGCCCCTTCCAGCAATCTGACCAGATGATTTATTGTGTCTCTTTTTTCCAGCTG
Source organism: Pseudomonadota bacterium (assembly GCA_003229755.1). Classification (GTDB taxonomy): domain Bacteria; phylum BMS3Abin14; class BMS3Abin14; order BMS3Abin14; family BMS3Abin14; genus SZUA-178. Next base: position 3,165 of record QIFJ01000223.1, on the reverse strand, counting down.
CTCAGCGATGTACTTATACATCGTTCCGCCGGGTGTTAAAAAATCATTCTGCGGTTCAATGAGAACGATCGCCGTTTTTTCCCTGTCAAGCTTCATTTGTAACCTCCTTTGACTTTAATCTAATCCCTGAGTCCGCACAGACCGGGAACGGATCAGCCCATATTTGAATCCAGTTCGTGCCATCGACCGGCTTCAACTTCTTTCTTTATCAGCTCCAGCATCTGCCTGTTGTGGTTGTAAAATGCTTCCTCGGCACTTTTGGGATCATGATCCCGGAGAGCCTGAAGAATCTTCCTGTGGTCTTCATAGAGCCGGGAGAGGATTGGCTGAATATGCATGCTGATCGGCCTCATTTTATCTTTGATCGCCTGAAGCATCTCCTGAAGATAGTGATTCTCACAGGCCTCATATGTCGCTGCGTGAAACTCGAAATCCAACTTGGAATAAGCGAGAAGATCCTGGTCTTCGATGGCTTTCCTCTGCTTCTTCAGACATTTTTCCATCATTTCCAGGCTTCGCTCGGATATGTTTGCCGCCGCAAGCCTGCCGGCCATTCCTTCCAGGACCTCACGCACCGCGTAAAGATCAATAGCCATCTCCGGGGTGAGTATCGTAATAAAAACACCGCGCCCCGGTTCGTTTTCTACCAGGTTTTCCTGTTCCAGCTTGCTGACCGCTTCCCACACAGGCGTCCTGCTTACCCCCAACTCCTTGGCAATATGCTCAACATTCAAACGGGCGCCAGGTTGAAACCTCAGGTCTGCGATCATGTCCTTCAACCTGTCGTACACCTCGTCGCTTAATTTCTTCCGTTTTATCTTGGACATTTATGTCTCTCCATTTTTCATCCAATGCTACGAACCGCACAATCCAATGTCAAGAAATATTTCATGAAATATGAAATATTTTTCATTGTTCGTGTAAACCTCTCAGGTTGGAGGAACATTAATCAGACCGTGATTCACTGGTCACTGAGGTTGCAGAGGGGGGGTAATCGGGCCTGTGCCCTCCCTGCCAAAGAAACAGAGAGGTTCTCCGACACAGGCTCCTAGACAGCTACTCTCTCATGCCCTGCGTAAACACTGAGCCTCTCGCCCCTCACGTAGCCGATCAGGGTGAGGTTCACCCGCCCGGCAAGATCGAGCGCGAGGGTGGTGGGAGCGGAACGGGAGACAAGGATGGGGACTCCCATCTTGGCCACCTTGATGACGATCTCCGATGTGAGCCTGCCGGTGGTGATGAGTATTTTATGCGAAAGGGGGGAGTCCTTGAGGAAAGCCGCTCCCCGTATTTTGTCAACAGCGTTGTGACGGCCGATGTCGTCCCGGAATATGAGGATCTCCTCCGTGGTAGCCAACGCGCTGTTGTGAACCCCCCTGGTGTCCCTGTAAAGTTCAGACAGTTTATTCATCTCTTTCATGAGATGGTAGATCTGGCGGGGCGCCACAACGATATCCGCTGTAAGTGGGCTTGAGTGGAGCGAATCGAGGACACTGTAGAAAGTGGCTCCCTTGCCGCAGCCTGAAGTGACCGTTCGCTTCTGCCACAGTTCATGGACCATGGAAAGATCACAGGTGACTTCCACTTCCACCGTACCCGCTTCGGGGTCCTCACGGATCGATTTCAGATCCTCCTTATCCTTGAGAAATCCCTCCGAGAGAAGAAAGCCCAGGGCCAGTTCACGGTTGGCGTCCCCGGTGGTCACAAGGGTGATGAGCTCCTCACCATTCAGGTAGATGGTGAGAGGCGCCTCCCGAACCACCGACACGGTGTCCTTGCCCGCTTCATCCCCCTTCACGACGAGAATTTCATGCCGCTCCTGCCTGTTATCTTCCACTTTCCCGGTCATCTGTGATCCACTTCCTTAATTCCATCCCCTACTGCCTTGAGAATGCGCGGCGCCTTTTTTGTTTGCCATGAAAAAACTCTTTGTTTCAAGGAACACAATTATTCGCCGATCATCTCAAGGTACTGCTTCTCCGTTATTATCTGAACACCTTTTCTCTCAGCCTCATAGACTTTGGTAGTCCCAACATTTTCACCCACGACTAAATAGTCCGTCTTCTTTGTCACAGAACTGCCAATGCTGGCTCCAAGAGCCCGTGCCTTTCGTTTGATATCCTCACGTGATCCAGACTCCATGGCCCCCGAGAAAACAAGTTTCTTGCCGGATATTGGACTGTCTTTCGCTGATTTGGCCCCTTCCGTTATCAATGGTGTACGCTGCAGATTAAAGCCAAGGGAATATAGATCATGGAATAGCCCTCGAACTTTTTGAAGCCCTTTTACAGCAGCTTCCGCTGTAATCTTCTCAAATCCATCAACATGCTTTCTCAGCTTTTCCGCATCCAATTTGAAAACATCTTCCAATTTATAATATTGGAGTAATCTCTCACACATTCCGGGACCCAGCCTGTACACTCCGAGAGCAGCCAGGAATCGCCAATCTTCCAGTGATTCCAGTCGGCTTCGTTCCAGTTGATCAATTAGATTCCGGGATGTTTTTTCTCCAAAACCAAAGCTTTCAAGTGTGTCTGAATCAAGGGAGTAGACCTGCTGAATGGATCGCACGCCGTTCTCAAACAGTTTGGCGATAGTTTTAGACCCGAAGCCATCTGCGTTTTTAATTGTTTTAAAGAAGTGCAGGATGGTATTTTCAATCTGTGCCGGACAGGATGTCTTGTTTGGACAAATCAGGAAGTCTTTCTCTTCAATCAACCTTTCACTACAACTTGGACAACGGGTTGGTACCTGTGGTTTCCCGGGCTTGATTACCCGCTCGATTTTAGGGATAACCATCCCGCTTCTGACCAGTTCAATTTCAGCCCCTGGCCCGATTTTCAAACTCTTCACCATTCCATAATGGTGTGCCGTGGCCCTTTGAATTAATGCTCCACTCAGCCGTACTGGTTCGAGTTCGGCGACAGGGTTAACTCTGCCGGTCCTGGAAGTCCGGGGCAGCACATTAATAATTCTGGTCTCCGCTTTCTCTGCATTCTTCTTGTATGCTATCTGCCAGCGATGATGGTTCCTTGTTGATCCAAGATATGTTTTTATTGCCTCGTTGGTTGTTTCAAAAACGGCACCGTCCACATCATAGTCAACAGACGCTATAATCTCGTTTACGGTCTCGTCAAACCTGTTCGGGAATTCTTCCGAATTCAT
>QIFJ01000119.1 GCA_003229755.1 Pseudomonadota bacterium | reverse complement strand
GCATTCAAATATCTGATTATCTCCTCAACGATCCTGACCCCGGCCCGGCCATCTCCAAAGGGATTTTCCTTTTTGGCCATCTGATCGTACAATTCGGTGTTATCCAGCAACTCACACGCTTCTCGATAGATATCTTCCTCACGAGTACCCACAACCCTTGCCACCCCTGCTTCGGCTGCCTCAGGCCTCTCGGTCACGTCACGGAGGACCAGCACCGGGATACCCAGTGATGGAGCTTCTTCCTGAATGCCTCCGGAATCGGTGAGGATCAGATGTGCCCCGCCCATCAGATGAACAAAGGGCAGATACTCCAGAGGCTGAATGACCTGAATGCCCTCTGCTTCGTCCAGGATCTTTTCAGCTGATCGCTTTACATTAGGATTGGGATGTAACGGGATGACGATCTCTACATCTCCCCGCTGGGAAATTCTTTTCAGAGCCCTGAATATCCCATCCATAGTTTGACCAAAGCTCTCTCTTCTGTGGGCCGTTACGAGGATCAGCTTGCGGCCCTCTTCAGGCTTTTTCCACGGCAGCGATCCTTCCAGGGGGACTTCGAGGGCCATTTGAAGCGCGTCAACAACCGTATTACCGGTAACGCTGACACTGTTATCCGGAACATCCTCTGCAGCCAGAGCTTCAGCTGACCTTCGTGTAGGGGCAAAATGCAAAGTTGCCAGGCGGGTTGTCAATATCCTGTTGCCCTCTTCGGGAAAAGGAGCATCAAGCCGCCCTGTGCGCAGGCCGGCTTCCACATGGCCCACAGGGATCCTGTTGTAAAAGGCCGCAAGGGCAGCTACAAAAGTCGTCGTTGTATCCCCCTGCACCAGGACCATATCCGGTCTGTGGTCATCGAAAAGCCTTCCCAGGCCTGCCAGCGCTTTACCTCCCAGTTCGTAAGTCGTCTGTCCCCTTACCATCAGATCCAGATCGAAGTCAGGTCGGATATTAAAGATATCAAGAACGTGGTCCAGCATCTCACGGTGCTGAGCCGTAACACACGTCACCGGCAAGACCCCCTCGGCCTGATCAAGAGCCCTGTAGACAGGCGCCATTTTAATAGCCTCCGGCCTTGTACCAAAAACAAGCCAGACACTTTTATCTTTTCCGTTCAAGGGCACCTCGACCTTACTCTTCCTCTCCCCTGGTGGGAGAGGATCGAGGAGAGGGGGATATATACCACCCTCCCCCTTCCCCTCCCCTCAAGGGAGGGGTGTAAACAACCAATTTCCATAACTTTCAACTTTTAACTTATAAATATCCAACTTATTTTACCAGCACATACTTCAACCAGAGGATAATGGCAGCTATCAGAAGGGCCGGCAGGTTCCTGACCTCCCTGTGCTTTACAACCAGCTCCCAGGTGAATTCTCCCGACACGTAATTCGGCAGGACCCCGAGCGAGAAAAAACGCGGAACAGAATTCCTGTAACTCTCCCACTCCTCTGGAAACATCATCTGAAGGAACTGCTCCTCATAGCTGATAGTAAAAGAGTAAAGAACGGCAAAGAATACCAGAAAAAAGGGTGCGATCCACAAATTGCCGGCGGCTACAACAAAACCGGTACCGATGATAAAATTACCCGCGTACAGGGGATTTCTGCTCAGGCTGTAGGGCCCTTCTCTGGTGATCCCGTCATTCTTCACAATGTGTCCTGACGCCCAGACTCTCAGCACCTCACCCAGGAGGATAATGACCATTCCCCACTTAAGAGAAACCGGCGTGGGAGTCGCAAAGGCAAGAAAGGCCACCGCACTTACAGCCGAAAGCCCGGTCCTGTACCTGCTTGCCAGGGTCGGCAAAACAGGGAGAGGACCCCGGCCGCTTTCGCTCATCTCATCACCCCTAGAGCAGCTTCAGTGATGGTGTCGGAGTCCAGATTATCCATGCATAATATGTTATCGCACTCTCTGGCAAAGCACGGGCTGCAACCTTCATCTGACTGAACCCACATGTGGCTGGTACCTTCCGGTCCGCTTCTGGAACCCTGGCTGGCACCGTAAAACGATACAGTCGGCGTTCCCATGTGTGCCGCCAGGTGGATAAGACCCGTGTCTCCTCCAATTACCAGCCGCGATTGCTGAAAAATTCCCGCCAGAACAGGAATCTCCTCCCTGAATAATATGCCACTATTTTCGATACCTTCAGTTATTAACTCGGCCCTGACTTTTTCTTCCTCATCGCCCGCAAGGGCTATTACAGGCACCTGCCGGGCAAGAGTACGAGCTATCTTTCTGTATGAATCAGGCGGGAGAACCTTGGTTTTCCAGCCGGCTCCAACCACTAAAACTACAGGGCTGCCGGTCCCATGATCAGCAAGGATCTGCGCAGCCTTCTCCCTGGGTCCTTCCGGAACGGTAAGGCCGGGATCAGCAAGTTCATCGGGAACATCGAGTACCTCAGCCACCAATGACATTATCTGGCGTGAGACCGGCAGGCTGGTATTAACACGCACTTTGTCACTGTAAAACCTGGCGCTTAAAGGCTCCCGGCAGGTCTCCCGGGAAAACCCGGCCACCTTTCCTGCACCGGAAAACCTGGAAAGCAGGGCACTTTTGATCAGACCCTGAATATCAAGAGCGATATCATACTCGACCTTTCTAACATCCTCAACTTGATGCCAGAGGTCACCAGTGGCTTTTTTGAAACTTCCCTCTGTAAAATCCCTGCCCCATCGCTTGGGATCAACAATGTGCAGATGCACAAGACCTTCGAAGAGCTCCATTACGTTTGAATAACGCCTGTCCACCGCCCATCCTGTCTCCACATCAGGCCTGGAAAGCATCATGCTTCTCACGGCCGGCATGGCATGAAGTATATCGCCCAGGGCCGAAAGCTTTACTATGAGCACCTTCATCCGGAAGCCTCCAGGATTCTGCCGCATTCAGCCAGCACAGCCTCAACTGTCACATCATTGAAACACTCAAGTTCTGCAGGGCAATCCCTGAGAAAACACGGCGCGCACGGTGCGTTCCCTCTTATGACAAAAGCCGATTCAGAGAAAGGTCCCGTAGCATCCGGGTCAGTTGAACCGAAGAGGGCAACTACGTTAGCACCTGTTGCCGCGGCCAGATGCATGAGGCCCGAGTCGTTGCATACTACCAACCGCGATGCGGCGATAATTCCTCCCGCTTCGGCCAGCGACGTCCGTCCTGAAAGGTCTGTGGCCGAGTTCCCGATACCTTTCGCTACAATACCGCACACGGTGGATTCCGCCTTGCTTCCCACCACCAGAATAGAACAACCCGCTTCCGAGAGCCGCTTCCCCAGTTGCACATAGTTGACCGAAGGCCACATTTTGGCGGGACCGTAACTGGCCCCCGGAGCAAGGACAACTGTTTTCTCCTCATGACCTCCAGTAGATTCTGGAACAAGACGGGGAGTGAGGTCAACTTCTGCGGAAAATCCCAGGGAACGGACCAGGCTCATGTAATAGCCCACCTGATGAGCCTCGCCACCTTTCTTTTCCGGTCTTTTAACAGGATGGGTCAGCAAAATACGCCTCATATCGGTATCGTATCCCCCACGAAGGGGAATTCGAGCCACACCGGCTATGAGAGCCGCTTCAAACGCGTTCTGAAACAGAACGGCGCAGTCAAACTCCTCCTTTTTCAGCTCACCTGCCAGCCGGTACTTGCCCTTCATACCGGAATGCTCTCCAGGATCCAGGTACATCATGACCGCATCGGCCGAAGGCGACATCTTGATCACATCTGCGACCCACGGCTTCGCGAGCACGGTCAGCAACCCTCCGGGAACTGATAGCCGAAGGGCGGAAAGTCCCGGCAGCGCCATTACGGCATCTCCAATCCAGTTGGGAAAACGCACCATGATCCGGGGACCAGGAGTCCTCTTCCTGAGATCTTCTGCCAGAGATGATCTCACAGGTCCCGTCCTGTCAGCGGAAGTATCCTGTCAACATTCCTGGCAGAGGCTCCCATTTTCCCCTTTGATGCGCCTCTGGCTGAAGCGCCGACTTTCAGGCGATAATCCTCATCAACTGAAAACCTCTGGATGATCTCAATCAGGGCCTCTTTATCCTCTATTACTATACAGCCTCCCGATTTAATGAGGCCGTCAGATATCTCACGGAAATTTTCAAGGTGTGGTCCAGAGACAACCGGTATGCCGAAGGCGGCAGGCTCCAGCAGATTATGGCCTCCTACCGGCACGAGGCTGCCGCCGACGAAGGCCGCATCCGCGATCGAATAGAATGCCTCCAGGACTCCCATCGCATCAACAAGAATAACGCTGCCGGCGGCAGCATTTCCATCCTGGACATCGCTGTAGCGGAAGAATGTAACTCCCGAGTCTTTTAACAAAATCGCAACTTCCTCGAACCGCTCAGGGTGGCGCGGTACCAGGGCGATGAGCAGATCGTGGGAACCTTTCCGGGACAGAAGACTGAGGACGGCCTCCTCCTCTGTCCTGTGAGTACTGCCGGCCACAAGCAGAAAGCGGCTGTCAGCCCACATTCTTACCTCTTCCGGCAGTTCAGCAGGGACCGGCTCCCTGTCGTATTTTGTATTACCTGTAGAGAAAACTCTGTCTGCGGGCGCCCCCATTTCTATGATCCTCCTGGCATCCTCCTCGCTCTGCATGAGAAATACGTTTATCCCGTCAAGGATCGGCCTGAAAAACCACCTGAAACTACGGTATCTCTTAAATGATCGGTCAGAGATACGGCCGTTTACCATGACAATGGGAATGTCCCTTCGAATACAGGAGTAAAGGAAATTAGGCCAGATCTCCGTTTCAGCCGTTACGAATACAGAAGGTCTGACCCTGTCGAGAGCTCTTCCCACAGTAAAGGGGAGGTCCATTGGAAAGTAGAAAATCTCGTCAGCAGCCCCGCACTCTGTCAGAGCTGTATCCTGTCCGGTGACAGTCACTGTTGAGAGAAAAAGCGCACTCTTGCCTTCAAGCTGCCTGGAAAGTAGATCCACCATGGGTGTAACGGCCCTTACCTCACCTACTGAAACGGCATGTATCCAGAGGGGCCTCGCCGCGCTTTCCGGTACTCTTCCCAGCCTCTGAGAAAGGCCTATTCTTCTTCTGGGAACGAATAACAGCTGCGCAGCCGTCCAGGGAAACATTACAAGGGCAACCAGAAACATGAGTGTATTATAAAGTATGATACGAGGGAAAATACCTGACAACTTACGGGATCTCCATCTTCAGAGCATCTGCAGGGGGGCCGCTGAAGCTGTATCGAGCAAGCTCTGCCACTATGGAACCGACTCTGACTTTGCTCTTCATGAGGACGGGCATCCGAATTTCATCATCGGTGACCCACACAAAGAGTTCACCTTTGCGCCGGAAGATCCCCTCGTATTTCAATAACGGGTGTATCTTGATTGTCTTGAACGTCCCTGCTCGAACTGTGATCTCCTCTCTGGCGAGTACATCCACGATGAGCTCCCAGTTTTTCCGGCCTTCAAAAACCATGAATTGTATCCTGTCGCCGACATTCAGTTCTTCGTCCCTGATGGCGTAGAATGAAGAAAGGGAATCGTGTACATATTCAGGGATCTCATAAAGATCGCTGGTGGCTTTACCCTTTTCCCTGACAATGCGCGTCACCAGTTGCCTGTTCTGGTCGAAAACAAGCACCCTTTCCTTTCTCCTGCCACCCTCCCTGGAGTTGACAACATATTTAAGAGTCAGGCCGCTTGCAGGATCAATGTAGGATTCTACGCGGTTCCTTACTTTATAAATAATATCCACAAGGGATCTGGATTTGGCTGTAGATATTATCCTGTAGATCTCCTTTTCATCTTCCCCTGTGTAATTTTCCACGATCATTGTAGAGTCACCCGCAACTATACCTGCCCATTTGAGCACGAATTCAAGGTACTCACCTGGACCGTAAGCCTCTACCGGCCCTGTTTTCGCCCGTATTACATCTGATTCCTTTTCGCCTTCAGGTGCGATGTCCGTTTTTCCGGCTGCTTTCCTGGTCTTTTCCGGTTCAGGTTTATCCTTCCACCGCTTATTAGCCTTAGGACCCTCCTGCGGGAGAGTCGGGCGCCGGATCTCGGATTTACTAACACGTCCGGGCTCCCGGCTTATTTCTGTCTCTTCCTGTCCCGGTTCTACTGCGCCGGTCTCAGTACTCTCTATTTCCCTCTCGCTCGCATGCTCAGTTACCCTCTCTGAAGGTGAAGAGACATCCACTACTTTTCCAGGAGCAGCCGGTTTGAAAAAATCGACAACAATACTGTTGCCGGAACTCGATATATCATACTCCGGGACTTCCTTCAGGACGATCTCAAGCCTGGCGATCCTGCCTGCATACTCATCAAACTGCACAGCCCGGACCGAAGTAACTTTACCGAAAGATATTTCAGTTTGACCTTCAAGAGCGGACAGGTCGGCATCAGGGAAGTCTATTATCAGCCTGACGGGGTCTGTAAGCCTGAACTCGGAGTATGACAGGGGGATGTTACTTTCAATGACCACACTGACTCGGTCAGCCAGGTCCACGCCAGTAACTGACAGGATCTTCGCAGGCACGATCCCATTGACAGCTGTTTTTACCTGTTCACCGGAGCCCGAACAGGCAGGGATCAAACCGACAGTTAGAAGAGCAATTATCGTCGACAACGCAAGGGTTTGTTCCTTCTTCACCTTTGACAATGTCGCAAAAAGTCCAGCCATGGCTTTTTACTCCTCCAGAATATACCTGGCAGCCTCATTAAGATCAGCCACGGCAGGCACACCGGAGGGAACAGCTCCCTTGTCCCGCTTGCCGGTCTTAACAAGCAAGGGTCTGATCCCCGCTTCAGAGCCAAGGAGAGCATCTTTATCCGTGTCACCGATTATCCACGAATCTTCCAGGTTTACATTGAAATCAGTTTCGGCCTTTTGAACCATACCTGAAGCAGGTTTCCTGCAGGGGCATCCGGAATCCGGCAGGTGCGGGCAGAAATAAACACCGTCAATGACGGCTCCCAGTTCCGATAGTATCCGTATCATTTTAAGATTTACCGCGATCGAATCCTCCAGAGAAAAATAACCCCTGGCTATTCCGGATTGATTTGTAACTATCAGCAGGAGGTAACCGGCCTCCCTGAGCAGCATCAGGGCATCTTGTACTCGGGGATAGAGAACCACCTTATCCGGGTCTCCAAGATACCCGAGTTCGTCCAGAATGGTCCCGTCCCTGTCCAGGAAAATAGCTGGACGCTTGTCTGGACCAATGCCCAAAGACCAAAGACCAACGCCATCGTGCATATTATTGGATTCTCTTCTATTCTTGCTCATATCAAAAGACAATATTTGTCATTTTATGAGAAAGCATTTCGCTCCACTCTAACCCAACAATCCTGATCATTTTATTATTCACATTGGTCATTGGTCATTGGCCGTTGGCCGCGCCCATCACTTTCATCAACCGGTCTCGTCTTCCACCTGTCATGAAGCCAGGTCCACTGCTCCGGGTGTTCTCTGATCACCTTCTCGGTCCATGAACTATACGCTTCAGTTCGTTTCAAAACATCCAGATCCCTGTCTTCTATATCAGGCGTTACAATCGGTCCTTGCACAATAACACGATGCCGTCCACCCTCCCTGAAAGTATACACAGGGATGACAGGGGCTCCAGTACGTCTCGCTAATATAGCCAGGCTGCTCAACGTACATGCTGCCTTTCCAAAGAAGGGAACGAACACACCATCTTCACGCAGAGCGTTCTGGTCGAGAACAAAGCCTACTATTCCTCCGGATTTCAGTTGTCTGAGTATCCCGCCCATCGAGCCGGAGCTGATGAAAATTTTTATACCGGCAGCCTCCCGATATCCCATCCACACACTGTTTAAGGCACTGCTCCTTGACACCTTGGTTATAAGTGAAATGGGGAATCCCTTCGCTGCCAGGGAGGCAGCCAACAGGTCCCAGTTGCCCAGATGCGCTGACAGGACCAGCACTCCCTTTCCTTCCAAAAGGGCTGACTTCAGGTTTTTCTCCCCGGTAAACTCCACAAGCTCTGCAAGCTTTTCAGCGTCAAGGGATGGAAACTTGAAGAACTCCGCCAATCCTATTCCAAGGTTCGCAAAGGATTCTCGGGCAAGTGTCTCCAGCTGATGGGAGGACAACTCTTCCCCCATTGCATGCTTGAGGTTATTTAACGCGATCTCTCTTCTTCTGGTTGAAAGACGGAAACCGGCAAGCCCGATCCACCTTCCAAGCCTGCGGTTCGCAGCATCCGGCAATATCCTGAAAACAGCGCCTGTCAAACTCAATGTTAACGAGGCTAATCCATATGTTAACCTGTTTTCAATCAAACTCTTTCTCCAGAAGGGAGAATATTTTCCGCAGAACGATCTCTTCGCCTTTAAGGAAAACCGGGTCTGCGACCAGAGCATAGCACTCGATCCCAGGATCTTGTACCGGCCATCTCACCATGTCCTTTTCGGTAGTCACAAGAGCTGTGGCATCAAGAGATATTGCCAGGCGATTCAGCTCATTTACATCGTCAAGGTTGTAGAAATGGTGGTCCCTGAACCGGGCAGACTCCACCATCTCACCGGGAAGGTTCCCTGCCAGGCTCTCGAAGGACGCGGGATCAGCGATCCCCGAAAAGGCCACAAATCGCCGGCCGGCGAGCAGGTCCGCCGGAAGTAATGTTTCTGAAGTCCCGCGGACCAGACCCGTGACGCGATAATCCGCCCAGCAGACCGGGGCATCTGTGAACGCTGATATATGATCAGAAAAGGCATCGTCCACACTGCCGGCCTTGGTGACCACTACGAGATCGGCATCCGTCAGCCTGCCGGCAGATTCTCTCAGGATCCCGGCGGGAATTAATTTTCCGTTTCCCAACCGTCTCCTGTTGTCAAGAGTGACAATATCAAGATCCCTTTTGAGGGGATAATGCTGAAATCCGTCGTCCATTATGAATATATCCACATCATCTTCGCTCTGGGCAGCAGCTGCCGCATCGTATCTGTTGGTAGATATATAAACAGGCAGCCCCGTACGTTTGAAGATTAAACAGGGCTCATCTCCATATTGTTCAGGATCCGGATCATTTTCCCCTGTTCGCCCCTCAAGGACCAGGATGCCGCTTCCCTTTCTGCTGTAACCTCTGCTTAAAACAGCTGCCTTGACCCCCCTGTCTTTCAGGATGTCGGCGATCCACACAACCATCGGCGTTTTACCCCCACCACCTACCGCAATATTGCCCACACTCACTACAGGTGGACCGACAGACCTGCTTCTTCTTATTCCCGCACGGAACAGCAACCGGTTCAGCGTGACAACAGCACCAAAAAACAGGGACATGATACTGAACAGGATGGCCACCACCGGCCCCGGGTTCTGTGCGTACTTTTCTATGCCTCTCCTGTCCACATCAGTATTCCCATAATTTCGATTATTAACGATTATCTGGCTGTCAGTCGTTCACCTGTTTACCTGACAACTTTGACAGGGTCGTAAAAAGTTCATCCATGGCTTTTTCCGGAACCCGGTAAAACCAAGTGCAGATCAGGCCGGGGTTTTGGTGAATCACGAAGCGAAGCGAGAAAGGCGTTGCGAAGGCGAGTGATTACACCCAAAACCCGGCCATATAAATACAACCACCGTAATTTCACCAACTAATCGAAAGGTGAACTATAACTATTAACCAACAACTTGTAACCTTGACAGAATCGTAAAAAATCCATCCATGGCTTTTTCCGGAACCCGGGTTTCGGTCCCAGGTCCCAGGACCCAAGACCCAAAAAGTCATCGCGAGTCACGCCTGTGGGCCGGGGTTTTGGTGAATCACGAAGCGAAGCTAAAAGGGGGTTGCGAAGGCGA
>QIFJ01000003.1 GCA_003229755.1 Pseudomonadota bacterium | reverse complement strand
CCAAAACTTCGTTTTCGGTTTCCTTGTCCCAGAAACGGAACTCGAAGGAGGCCCTGGCAAGATCGGGAATAACATTAGAAGCCGTCCCTCCGGATATCTTACCCACGTTCAGGGAGACTTTCTTTTCGCGATCATTGAGAGCCTCGAGGGCCATGATCATGTGGGAAAGCTCCAGCACCGCGCTGGCCTTCGGGCCTTTCCAGACGCCGGCGTGGTGCGCCTCGCCGGTAACCGTCAGAGCGAATCTCCTGATGCCACGTCTCGCGGAAACCACCTCGCCGTTCAGGCCTGCGCATTCGAACACAAGGCCGTAGGAGGCCCACCTTGCCAGCTTCCTGATCAGCGGCCGGGAGTTGGGAGACCCGATCTCCTCATCACCGTTTATAAGACATCTTACGGGGACCGAATCCAGCAGTTTCATATCATCAAGGACCCTAAGAGCATATACGATCACCGCGACACCGCTTTTCATGTCTGAGATACCGGGGCCGTGAAGTCTGCCATCGGAGTCCGTGAACTTCTGAAACACCGAATCGGGGGGGAACACAGTGTCAATGTGACCGACGAGAGCCAGGTTCCTGCCGTCTCCTTGTGCACTTGTGGAGTAAATGTGATGATTGACGCCGTTCCGGTCGGTGGTGATGGCATGGTCAAGCCCGTCGGGCATCTTCTCGTAAACCATCTCTCCTGCCCGGTTGATGCCCTCGGAGTTCCTTGAGTAGCTGTTCGTTTCGATGAAGCTTTTCAGAAAATCAAGGACCTCATCTCGCTGTTTACGAACACTATCCCGTATTTCAGGTATATAATCCGGCATGCTCGCCTCCTGGTGTCTGTCAGACAGAAAAAAGAGCCCCACCTGTTGTGGGGCCCTATAAAGCCATAATTTAATGGAGTAAAAGTAATGACGGGTTAAAAACCGCCGAGATAATAACTATAACTAAGACCGCCTGAAAGTGTGGAACCACTCAGATTAGGAGAATCGTCCGACCAGAAACTGGCTCGAATGTAAATGCCTACAACGTGATTTCTGCCTCCCTGTTCCTCGATGCCGGCACCGACAAAACCACCAGGGCCCGCATATTCAACGCTGTTTATCTCTATTTTATATGATCCACCACCGACTGTAAGATAGGGCTGTATCCTGGAATCGGTGTTGTAGAAGAACTTGGGCCCTGCCTCGATCCAGGTGAATGTGGATTCGGTACCTGATGTCTTTTCATCGTGTTTGCTGGCACCATATACGACATCGAAAGCAATTTTACTGGACAATCTGTAACCGAGAATAGCGTTCGCACCCATAGCGCCGTCGTGATCCCCTCTACTCCCGGGACTTCCAGCCCTAAGGTCACCGCGGAGAGTATTGGACTGGATGCCACCTCCCAGATACAGACCTCCTGCCGCGGCCGGCGTTGTCACAACAAAAATACCTAAAACAACAAGCACCATGAATAAAAATACAGATCTTCTGCCTGATTCCATCTTTTTTTCCCCTATTTAATTTAAATAAGAGTGCAAGTCTGATGGGCTCGTAAAAAGCCCATCAAGCGGGATGTGCGCTAAGCTTACATCCCGGGGTGGGGGTGGAACCGGGCGAATTCACTTCGCCCGGCGGGGGAGGGGATGCCATCCCCCGCCTCGTAAAATGGCTCCGAGAGACTTTTTACGAGGTTGACAAGATTATGCTTATAATATTATCTGAAAATGACAAAATCTACAAGCAACATCGGCAGCATCTGGATCGACACCTGATATGACAAAAAAAGGCACGATCTGGACCAGTCGACCTTGTAAAAACTGGATGGAACGAAACGACCATCTTGCAGGTTGCTTCATCAGCTGCACATTGCGCTGCTATAATAATATCTTAAACCTATGCTCATAGAAATGATAACGATATTCGATCAAATCCTGATATAAATATAATCGCTGGCTGCTTTATAGTAACATTACCCTGTCAGCTCGAAAAACGTTTCTGATCGCAAAGGTGATCCATGATCATTTCCTTCAAGCACCTGTTGACACTTACATCTGTTTTCTTTGGAATCTGGGCAGCCGGCCACACGATCCTGAATAAACGTAATCCTCGCGGAGCGGCGCTCTGGCTCGTAATTATTATCCTTCTCCCCCTCGCGGGCTCTTTCCTTTACTGGGTCCTGGGAATCAATCGTATCCATCGAAGGGCCCAGGCAAGAGCCAGAAAAAAGAGAGGGGCAGTCTGCAGGGTTTATTCCTCAGAATGCATTGTCCAGGATCTCCCGGGAGACGGACGCTTCAAGACCTTGAATCTTCTGGCTACCAGGGCCACTCGCCGACCACTCCTTGCCGGAAACAGTGTCGAACCGCTATTTGACGGCAACGAGACATTTCCTGCGATGCTCGAGAGTATCGGCGGAGCGAAAAAATCCGTTACACTCAGTACATATATCTTCGACCGGGATGCGGTAGGGATCAGGGTGGTGGACTCTCTATGCGCCGCTGCAGAACGTGGTATTCAAGTTCGTGTGTTAGTCGACGGTCTGGGAACCTCCAGGTCAGCTCTGAAAATGGCCTCCAGGTTAAGGGACGCGGGCGCAAAAGTTTCTGTCTTTCATCCCCTGCCGGGACTGCCTTTCCGACGACCCAGCATAAATATGAGAAACCACAGGAAGATACTGGTCATTGACGGTAAACTGGGATTTACAGGAGGAATCAACATTTCAGGCAGGCACTTCTTCTCCAAACAGTGGGAAAAGGAACTGGTAAGAGACATTCATTTCCGCATTACGGGCCCTGTCGTCGAGGGCATGCAGGATGTCTTCGCTGAAGACTGGTATGCCTCCGCGGGAGAAGTGCTGGAGGGTGACGTGTTCTTTTCCAAGCCCCATGAGAAGGCAGATGCGTACGCCAGGGCCGTAGCAAGCGGGCCTGATGAGAACTTTGAAAAAATATATGAGATCATAATCGGCGCTGTTCACGCAGCGGGTGAAACCGTAACTATCGTAACTCCCTACTTCATACCTGACAGGCCTCTTGTACAGGCCCTGAGGAGCGCGGTTCTTACTGGCGTAGAGGTCAGAATCTTCCTCCCGGCAAGGTCTGACCACACTGTAGTCACATGGGCATCCAATGCCCACCTTTCAGAGCTTCTGGATTCCGGTATTTCTATATTCTGGACCGCGCCACCTTTTGTGCATAGTAAACTTATGATTATTGATGGTTTCTGGTCTCTCATAGGTTCGGCTAATATCGATCCGAGAAGCTTCAGGCTGAATTTCGAGTTCGATATCGAAGTTTACAACAGGGATCTGGCCGAAAAACTCACTGACTACACTGATGGGCTGAAGAAGGAGGCTATACTTCTTAATTCGGACATGTTACTTGCTCGTCCCCTGTACAAGCGGCTATGTGAGGGTGTTGCGAGGATGTTCGCGCCATACCTCTAAAATAGTTCCAAGTTCCAGGTTCCAAGTAAACGAAAATTATTCAGGTAATCCATAAACTCATGCTGAATCAGATCTATAATTCCAATCAACCTGGAACTTGGAACCTGGAACTTGGAACTACTCTTCAAGCACTGGTAGTGAAAAATAAAACGTCGTCCCTTCACCGGGAGTAGACTCAACGCGAATACTTCCACCCTCTTCTTCAACGATCCGCTTAACGATAGCCAGGCCAACACCCGTTCCTTCTTCACTGTTTGCCGCCGGCCGTGAAAAGAGACCGAAAATCTCACCCTGAATATCTTCTTCTATCCCGACACCGTTATCCCTGACGTAGACAGGCACATGTCCTTCCGGCATGTCATCGTCAGGAAAACCAACTCCGATCTCCAGTTCCAAAGGGATCCCACTGCGTTTGAACTTCACGCTATTGGTAATGAGATTTTCAAACAGCTGGTAAACGCGAGACGACTGCATGTTTACGATCGATAACTTTTCGGAAATAACAAGGGAAGCCTCTATGTCATAGGACCTGGCGATCTCATAAGTGATCTCCCTTGCAACCGTGGACAGATTTATCTCCTCTCTCTGCCCGGTATCGATTCCAACCTGGGAAAACTGAAGGAGGTCGCCCAGAAGGTTGTCGAAATGCGCGGCATTTTTCATAACCCTCTCCAGATGGTATTCCGACTTTTCATCAAGTTTTCCCACCAGCTCCTTCTTCATCAATTTCAGAAATCCTCGTACGCTGATCAGCGGAGTTCTGAGATCATGAGCGGCCGTATAGATAAATGCCTCCATTTCCTCATTCTTTTTTTCCAGGTCTTCCTTGGCTTTCTTCAGGGCTTCTTCCGCCTGCTTTTGCTCAGTAATATCCCTGAAGAACCAGATACGTCCCAGGTATTCCATATCGGAGCTGAGCATTGCTGAAGAGTGCCTGTCAAACACACGTCCGTCCTTGAGCAGGACCTCCTCCCTGCTTTTTAAATCTGGGTGTTCATACAGATAATTAACGCGGGAAACAAATTCTTCAGGATCAACAAGCTTATCGAGCACCGCATTGATCGCTATCTCATCTGAACTTGTATCAACAATGTTGGAGGACAATTCCCACATAACGACAAATCTCTGATTGAAAGAAACCATTTCCCTGTTTTTATTTACAATCAGGATCCCGTCCGGAGACACCTCCTGCTGCGTTTCAAGGAGAGCGTAGTTGTATTTCAGTTTCTCCTCCATATTCTTTCTTTCAGTTATATCTCTCATGAAGTGAACGGCACACAAAGTACCATCTACTTTCCTGAAGGGTGCGTGGATCACATCGTAGATCTTATCGGTTCTCCTGTTGGTCAACTCATATCGCTCTGTCTCTCCTTTGATAACACCATTCAGATTACAACCAATACATGGTTTATTCCGATCGAAAATCGCCTTGTAACAAGGTTCGCCTTTTACATCCTGGTTTAGTTCATCAATGAGTGCTTTATTCAGAAAATCAACATCATAATTTGAGGTGCATACGTAAACGAGATCCTCCATGGCATCAAGCATCCGCCTTAGATTCTCCTCGGATTCCCGTAATGTTTCTTCAGCTTTCTTCTGATCAGTTACGTCCACAATACTTCCCAGAGAGGCCAGCTTACCGTCCCATGTCACCAGGGAGCCTATGATCTCCAGCATCCTGAGCTCACCATCCTTACGAAAGGCCCGGACAGGATATATGCCAGGCACTTCCAGCCCCGCCTGGCGGCGACGCATATTCTCTTCCATGACTGCGACGTCCTGGGCGTGAAGAAATTCCAGGGGACTCTTGCCCTCCATCTCTTCAACATCATATCCCAGTATCTCAGCAAGCCGCTGGCTGACAAAGATGAGTATCCCGTCCTGGACAAGGCTCACGCCGGCGTGGTTCCTTTCAACCAGCATGCGGTACCGCTCCTCTGATTCCTGGAAGGATTTTCTTGTCTGGACTTTTTCAGTAACATCTCTTGCTATGGCTACTCTTGCCTGGCGTCCCTCGTAATTTATTCTGTGAGATGTAACGTCAACATAGATAATTGTGCCGTCTTTTTTAACGTGCCTCCCGGGTCTGGTTGAGCTGTATTCTCCGTACTCTGAGTTTCTGGAAGGAGCTACATCTTCCAGGACTTTCTGACTATCCTCGCTGGTGTGGAGATCCAGCATTTTCATCTTTCTGAACTCAACCTCAGAATATCCGTATTGATCGCAGGCTGCTTTATTTGCAGCAAGAAACAGATATTCCTCTGGATTCCCGGTCTCCACATCCAGGATAAATACCGGAAGGGGATTTCTCCCAAGGAGTGCGCTGAAATGCTCCCTGCCCACCAAGGGAACAGACTCTCTTATGTCATTATTTGTTTTACTCTTGCTCATCGAACTGCCTTTCCTCTTACAGGATCACTCTTTATTGGGGAGATCATCAAACTCATAGTGGATATAATAAAACATTCTATTGCTATTGGGAAAACCTGTTTTTACACAGGACGGTTGATGATGCTTGTCATGGTCGCAGAAATTGTTGTTGACAACCGAATAGTAATAGTTTAAACAGACTATTCTATTTAAAGTATTCTAGCTGGAGGCAATAATGGAGACCGACATCATTCTTCTCGGGATACTCTACGATGATGATTTCTATGGATATGAGATCATGAAGATCGTGAAAAGAGTCATGGTCCATATATCCCGGATCAGTACGGGAACACTCTACTACAAACTCAAAAATCTAGAAAAAAAAGGACTGATTGTTTCCAGGGAGGAACAGGAGGGCAACAGACCGAAGAGGTACAGATATTCCATAAAAGAAAAGGGACAAAAAACGTTCCTGAAGCTCGCCATCGAGAACATTACAAGATCTCACAGGGCATACTGGCCATTAATGCCCAGTATATTCTTTTCCCATCTTTTACCTGTCCAGGCGGTTACCGACAGCCTTCGGGAAAGGGCTATGAAGAAGACCCTGGAGCTGGAAATGCTCAGGGAGACTCACAAGCACGTCCTTAAGAACCCCTACCCTTTTCATGCAGCCATGATAATGAAACACGGAATAATGCACATTGAGATCGACATAGCGTGGCTTAACGAACTGGTTGATCTTATGGAAGCTCAGGGATCGAGCCTTGAAAACCTGCACATCACCCGTAGAGAGTGGGAGGACTTCCTGAAGTCAACTCCCACCCTTTATGAGGATTCAACGTGACAAGGTGTTTCTTTGCAGGAAGTACCGCAATGCTGGCGCTGCTTTCATTGACAGCTCTGCCTGCGGCCACGGGCACGACGAACGGAGAAGTAACTCTCTCTCTGGTAGAAGTGATCGATGCCGCTCTGAAAAACAGCCTGGATCTGTCCAATGCTGAGCTGGATGTAGCGAAGGCAAAGCAGGACCGTCTCATAGCAGGCCGCCAGCGGCTGCCCGAAGTTACATTTAATACTACTTTTACCCGTATCGACCAGGGTAGTACCGGACTGGCATCGATTCCGGGATTTACTCTGCCCGGGACCGAGGCGGACCTGTCGGTCTCGGCTCAGGTCCCACTCTACACCGGTGGTCGAATATCGAGCGGATACAGGCAGGCATCCCTGGGTTACGACCTCTCCACCGAATCCAGACGCGCAGTCCTGGGCGACCTTCTGAGAGATGTAACCGTATTCTATTACAGGATCCTGTCCACCGGGGAGCAGATCAACATTGCTGAGGAAGCTCTCGGTGTAAGCCGTCAGCACCTGAGGGACGTTAATTTACTGCTGAAGCAGGGCATAGTGGCCAGAATTGACCAGGTCCGCAGCGAACTGGATGTGGCTGAAAGAGAAAAAGACCTGGCGGGTGCCGTAACCAGGCGGAATGTGGCATCGGAACGGCTTTCTGCCGTGCTTTTTCCGGACAGGTTTGTCAGCCTTAATATAAAGGGAAGATTTTCTGAACCTGCCGCAACCCCATCCTTGCAGGATTGGCTGGATACTTCCATGAAGCACTCTCCTGAGATCAGATCCGCCCATCTTGGCCTGAGGCTGGCTGAGGCCAGGGTCGACCTCGCAAGGGCAGAAGACAACGCAACCCTGGCTTTATTCGGGCAGTACGGTGCCAAAGACGAGGATTTCACAACCGGACAGGACGCCCGGTACTGGAATGCCGGAGTTTCTTTTTCAAAACCCCTCTATCTGGGAGGACGAAACAGGGCAGCGGTAAAAAAAGAGATCGATTCTGTGCAGCAGGCAAAGAATAATATCATGTTAGCAGAGCGGATCATCAGATCGAGTATCGTAGAAATAATTGAAAACATGAAGCTTTCCACAAGCGAATTCTCCGCAGCCATGAAGGCTATCGAGGCGGGTGAGGAGAACCTGCGTATAACCAGGCTGAAATATAAACAGGGCCTTATAGCCAACACCGATGTGATAGACGCGCAGCTTGCCCTGACTCGTTCCAGCCTGCTTAGAATTACGGCTCTTCAAGGATATCATACGAACAGAACCAGATTACTGCGTACTGCGGGTGCGTCCAGGGAGATCCAATGAACACCGAAAGAGATGGCGTTCTTGCCGCTTTAAAAAAGAGAAAAAACACCGTTGCCGCTGCTATTCTCATCCTTTTGCTGATTCTGGGAGCAGTCCTTGCCAGAACGGGGATAAAACGCTCAAGGAGGATCGAGGTCGCCCAAAAGCCGCCGATCCCGGTGACCGCCTTCATCCTGAAGCCTGTCGAATATATTGAGGAGATGGAGTACACGGGTAAGCTTGAGGCGGCCTCAGAGATCGTCGTGGTAGCGAAGGCAGGCGGAACAATTGTCAAAGATCTGATCAATGAAGGAGACAGGGTCGAAAAAGGTCAGGCTCTGTTCATGCTTGACGATGATTCATACAGATTCGCCATGCAGCAGGCCAAAGCTGCCCTTGATCTGGCAAGGGAAAGTCAGCAAGAGGCAAAAAGCGCACTGAAAAAAGCCCAGGTTGATGCCAACAGATTTACCGAGCTGTACCGGGAAGGGGCTGTCTCCCTCAGCCAGAAGGAATCGGCAGACCTCGCACTTACCACCGCAAGCACCCGTGCATCCGATGCGTCGGTTCGGCAGGCAGAAGCGGCATATAACCTTACCAAAGACGCCTGGGAAGAAACCGTAGTACGCTCTCCGATCTCGGGGATCGTTGCTTCCAAGAGTGTATTCGCAGGAGACACCGTCAGCGAGGGAACGCCCATCGCTGAGATCGTGGACCTTTCGTCTTTCAGGATCCACCTGGGAATCTCCGGGGCCGATGTCATGTATATTAATCGGGGAGATTCGGTCTACGTTCAGACCATTCCCGGAGAGGATAAGCACGAGGCTCAGGTTGAGGATGTGGGCGTCAAGGCCAATGAGCGCACGGGTACCTTCCCGGTAATACTGCGGATGGCCAATCCGGAGCAGAAAAAATCATCAGTTCTCCTGCGCGCTGGTATGGACGTTAAAGTCAGGTTCGTAAAGGTAAAATTATCAAATGCTCTAGTGATCCCCACTTCCGCGTTACTCCAGGAGACGGGCTCTTCAGCGGTTTTCGTGGCAGATGGTGAAGTCGCGGTGAGAAAGGTGGTCGTTCCCGGTCCATCCAACGGAGTGAGCACTGTTATATCCGGAGGGCTCAGGGAGGGAGAGTTTGTAATCATAGTTGGACAGCACCGCGTGAGGACCGGCGATAAACTGGAGATGGCTGTTGAGCAATAAACGGGTCCCGTCAATGTGGCTGGTTGACTTCGCTCTCAGTCAGCCTGTCCTTGCAAACCTCACCTTCATCATCCTGATGATTTTGGGAATATATGCCCTCTTTAACCTGCCCCGAGATATAAATCCCGACGTATCTTTCGAAACAGCCCTCATTGTAACCCCCTATCCTGGAGCTACTCCGGAGGACGTCGAGAAGCTCGTCACCATCCCCATCGAGGATGCCATCAGGAACGTCAAGGATCTGGAGCGGGTTATTTCCACCTCTCAGGAGAACCTCTCCAATATCGTTGTTGAATTCAGGACAGGCGCCCCTATCAAGGAGAGGGTCAGGGACATCCAGGACGAGGTTGACAAGATCAACGATCTTCCTGAGGACACTGAAGACCCGGTCATTCTCGAGCTGAACACTTCCGGATGGCCGGTTATCACCGTAGTATTGTCCTCAGCCATCCTGCCGGAACGTTCCATGAAGAAGATCACGGAGGATCTCCAGGACAAGCTGGAGGACATTCCTGGAGTCTCCTCTGTTGATCTTGCCGGCGTAAGAGAGCGCGAGATCTGGATAAATGTAGACCGCTTTAACCTCGAGCGGTACCAACTTGGCTATAGCACTGCGTAATCGTGACATCCCCGCCGGGAAGATCGATGTGGGACGTGAAGAGATACTGGTGCGCACGGTGGGCGAATACAGAAACACTGGGGAGATCCCTGCTACGATAGTGCGGACAAATGCCCCTGGAGATGTTGTACGCATCAAGGATATCGCAACAGTAGTTGACACCTTCGAAGATCCATCCACGTACTCAAGACTGGACGCTCACCCCGCCGTAAGTCTGTCCATACTCAAGGAAAAGGATTTCGACACTCACGCCGTTGTAAGCGCCACTCGTTCAGTCGTCAGCGAGCACTTGTCAGGAATCGCCAATCCACCTGACGTTAAGTACATAAACGATTTGACCATACTGATAGACGACTCCATGGGTGTCCTCAAGAACAATGCCCTCATCGGCCTGCTGATGGTGGTCATCGCCC
>QIFJ01000133.1 GCA_003229755.1 Pseudomonadota bacterium | reverse complement strand
GTCAATAATCGAGGTACGTGGTGGACAGCAGGCTGATGGACACCAGGGAGGCGGCCGAGTTTCTCGGTGTCAACGAAAAGCAGATATACACTCTCATTCACGAGAGGGGGCTTCCCGGGACCAAGGTAACCGGAAAGTGGGTCTTTCCCCGCCACCTTGTTGAACGCTGGATTGAATCCAGCGTTGTGAACATGCCCGGTGAGGAACAGTTCCTGGCACGGGCAAGGGGCCTTCTGCTTATCGCCGGCAGCGATGACCCTCTCCTTTCCTACCTGATCTCTTTATACAGAAGTCGATTTCCGGATACGATCCCGCTTCAGTCCAGGGCCGGAAGCAGTGAAGGTCTCATGGCTCTTAAAAAAAGGATCTGCCACATCGCCTGCCTTCACCTCATCAACCCTGCCGGAGAGGGCTACAACACTGACCATCTCGCCCAGGCCCTGGGTGAAGAAGCAGTTGCAGTAAGCTTCGCCATAAGAACTCAGGGGATATTGCTCTGTAGTGGCAACCCCCTGGGCATTGAGGCTCTCGAAGACCTGGGCAGGCTCAAGGCAAGGCGGTACCCGGCTCCTCCTGGACCGGGAGCTGGACAGGTCGGGACTGGATCCCGCCCAAATTCCAGGCTATGACTCTACGGCTGCAGGACATCTTGAAGTAGGCCTGGAAGTCATGAGGGGCCGTGCCGACGCGGGTATTGCGATCGAAGCCGTGGCTTCCATACTGGGACTGGAGTTCATCCCCATAAAAAGAGAGCGCTTTGACCTCGTGGTACTCAGAGATGAATTTTTCAGCCAGCCTGTTCAGAATTTCCTCGGGCTTCTCTATGACGCGGAGTTCGTCCGGGAGGCCGATTCTCTGGCCGGCTACGACATAAGCGACGCCGAGCGACGCCGGAAAGATACTTCTTTCCTGACGGTAACAGGGATTTTCGCCATGAGATCATCTCCAAATCAATCGGAGATCAAAACCAAATATAAAGCAGGTCGGGGTTTTGGTGAATCACGAAGCGAAGCTCAAGGGGGTTGCGAAGGCGAGTGATTACACCCAAAAGCCCGGCCTGATGAATACACTATACCGAGATTCATCCAACTGATTGGGAGATGAACCCTGCAATGACAAGAAAAATTTACCTTACCTTGTTAATACTATTTTTTGCCGTACTGCTTCCGGGCAGTTCCCACGCTGCTGATCGCCTGAAGCTTTCATCCACTACAAGCACCGACAACACGGGGCTTTTGGCCTACATACTTCCGATCTTTGAAGAGAAAACAGGTATCAGAGTCGACGTTATCGCCGTAGGCACCGGCAGGGCTCTCAAGCTGGCTGAAAATGGAGATGTGGATGTAACTCTGGTCCACGCCCCTGCAAAGGAACGATCTTTCATGTTCGCGGGATACGGAGTCAACCGTCGCCCAGTCATGGCAAATTATTTTATCATCGTAGGCCCTGGGGATGATCCTGCGGGGATCGCCGGGGCCGGGAACGCAGTAGAGGCATTTATGATGATCCGGGAGGCACAAGCGCCCTTTATTTCCCGTGGGGACGAATCCGGAACTCATACCAGGGAACTGGCCATCTGGAAAGCCGCGGACAGCAACCCCGGCGGCGCAAGGTGGTACCTGGAGACCGGCAAGGGGATGGGAGAATCACTGGCCATGGCGGACGAGAAGAGAGGCTATACACTTTCGGATCAGGGCTCCTTTCTCAAATACAGTGACAAGGTCGAACTGGCAGCCTTGTTCACCGGCAGGTCTAAACTGCTTTACAATCCCTACTCCATAATAGCGGTCAACCCGTCAAGGCATCCCCATGTAAATTACGCGGGAGCGATAAAACTCATCGAGTTCATGACCTCTCCTGAAGGCCAGAAACTCATCGGCGATTTTACTGACGGCAGCGGGAATGTGTTGTTTGAACCGCTGGTCATTAAAATCCCGTCCAACGCCCAATGACCAACGACCAACGTTTTCAGGGCTGTGAGCGTAGAACATTGGAGCATTAGAACATGGAATATCTAATCGGAGCACTGACAGAAGCGTTAAAGCTAATAATCAGCCTCGACAGCGAAGTCCTATCCATCGCCTTCCTTTCTCTGAAGGTCGCCGGAACGGCCACTCTTCTGGCGGCCATCTTCGGGATCCCGCTTGCCTACACCATCGCGACGAGAGATTTTCCGGGCAGGGGTGCCGTACTGACCTTCTTTAACACGCTTATGGCCCTTCCCACGGTTCTCGTCGGTCTTCTCGGCTATTCCTTTCTTTCCCGGAAGGGGCCCCTTGGATTTCTCGATCTTCTCTTTACACCGTCGGGCATCATCATTGGCGACCTGATCCTGGCCTTCCCGCTCATAGTCGCCCTTACCGTGGCGGCCGTGAGTTCGGTGGATGAACGGGCACGCATTACCGCGATGAACCTCGGTGCTTCAAGGCTCCAGGTAACCCTGACTGTTCTCATGGAGGCGCGTTACGCCCTGACCGCCGCTGTTATAAACGGCTTCGGCAGAGTCATTGCTGAGGTAGGTTCTGCCATGATGCTGGGGGGCAATATCCGCGGATACACCAGAACCATGACAACGGCTATAGCCCTGGAAACAAGCAAAGGTGAATTTTCCCTCGCCATGGCGCTGGGCCTGCTGCTTTTAGCACTTGCTCTTTCGATCAACCTGCTCTTCCGCCGTTTCCAGAGAGTCTCTACACAGTGAACCTCTATACATTACAGGATCTTACTTTCTCATATAATGGACACCAGGTTCTCGATATCCCGGAACTTTCTTTCAGTGAGGGCAAGATATACTCCATAACCGGCCCTAACGGTTCCGGCAAAACCACCCTGCTGAACCTGCTGGGCATGCTGTCAGTCCCCGATGGGGGACGGATCCTGTTTAAGGGTCAGGACCCACACTCCGGAAACGGGCCTAAGCCGGCGTCGATACGCAAGCAGGTGGGATTCCTTCTTCAGGCGCCGTACCTGTTCAGGACAACGGTAGAGAGGAACATAGGCTATGGGCTCTCGGTCAGAAAGGTCCCCAAGGAAGAGCTGGATCAAAAAGTGCTCGATGTACTTCACTGGGTCGGTATGCAGGGCATGGAAAAGAGGCGGCACTACTCTCTATCCGGTGGTGAGGTTCAGAGGGTGGCTCTGGCAAGGGCCCTGGTAACAGACCCCACCGTCCTCCTGCTCGATGAACCACTGGCCAACGTGGACCCTGTAAGCCGCGGGGTGATAGAGGGCATTCTCCTTGATAAATGCCGCAATGAGGGTATGAGCATAATTATCACGACCCACGACATCGAGCAGGCATACCGCCTCTCCCATGAAGTAATAACCCTCTTCGACGGAAATGTTCTTCCCGGAGCCATGGAGAACATATTTCACGGAGCCGTCTATCAGAGCGGTACAAGCTGGATACTGGATACCGGCAGACTCAGCATTTATGTGCCCCAGGGAAAGGAGGGGACGAGAACTGCCTTTATTCCACCCGAATCGATCCTGCTCAGCGATGCGGCGGTATCGACCAGCGCAAGGAACACTCTCAGAGGAAGGATCACCAAAATTCAGGAGAGGAACGGGTCCGTGGAGGTGACCGTCGACGCGGGTGAGACCTTTACATCGCGAATTACCAGGGAGTCCTTCCAGAATATGGGCTTGAATCTTGGCTCTGAGGTTTCGCTGATCTTCAAAACGGAGTCGGTAAGATTATATTGAAGCATCATTGTATGCTTCAATATAATCTTACCGCGACCCATGTCCCACGACCCAGGACCCAGGTAAAGAACATGAGTATCCAGATATAATAATTAGTTGATTAACGTGGGACGTGGGTCATGGGACTTGGGACACCAAGGTGAATCCGCTTACCTTACAACGATATTGGCGGTTCACCTTCGGCACTCCATCCCCGCTTTTCATAATAAATATCCAGGATCTTTTCATACTCTTCCCGAGAGACCACACTGCCTTTCGTAGGGCCTGAAGGAACCGGGTCCTCGAAGGTCCTCGCGGGCGGGTAATCGTCCTTGCGGCTGATGCCCAGGTTAACGTTGATGGAGCGGGTAAGGTCATAGATATGGGACGAGCAGGCCAGCAGGTCTTCCATGGTTCTCTCCACTCCCGTAACAGCCGCGTAGAACCGCCGGTAGTAATCTTCAGGGAACCCCAGCTCGATCCACGGCAATCTACATACACCGAACATGTCGAAGAGTGGCCTGACATTCTGATGATATATCACCAGGTCCGCCTTGTCCTGAAGACTCCAGTTCTCGCCGTTTTCCAGCTCCCGTGCGACAGTCCAGGCTCTGGTATGGTGAGCGCCTATGTCGGAAGTGCCGTATCCCAGCGCCATGGAGATCGCGGCCCTGGAATCATACGCGGATTGCTCCAGGCCCTTTACCTGACAGAGGATCCCTGTAAGCTGCGGCCAGCGGGCAAGAATTGCCCTGCTGCCTCCCGCAAGGGTATCACCGACGCCTTCCCTGTTGGCAATCTTGCTGATAATTTCGAGGATACCGTCTTCGTCACCCCAGTTGAGTGTCTTTCCGTCCAGGTCGTCGGCAGATATCACTCCCTTTTCCTGACCCTCCATTAACGCCCCGATAATGCCCCCCGAGGAGATCGTGTCCAGCCCCACCTCATCACACAAGGCGTTGGCCTTCAGGATGTAGGCAAAGTTCGAAGCCCCGAGATTGCTTCCCAGCATCGCGGCTGATTCATATTCGGGCCCTTCGGTAACAGTCCCCCTGTATTTACCTTCCTTGACCAGGCAAATATTGCCGCAGCTCATGGAGCAGCCGAAGCATGCCGAATCGCCTATCTTATAGCGATCCTCCATGATGTATCCGTTCATCTTGTCTGCCCGTTCAAAAACAGTCTGCTGGAAATTATATGTGGGCAGGATCCCCATGGTATTGGCGTAATCCACCACTGACATCAGCCCCTGATCCTGCCAGAAGCTGAATAATTCGTGGCTTGCTATATGCTCGTATCCTTCCCTGGACACATCCATAAGCGCGTCAAGGTCATGCACCGGCAGATCCTTCGAACCCCGCACGGCTACAGCCTTCAGATTCTTGGAGCCCATAACGGCGCCGATCCCGATCCTGCCGGCGTTTCTGCTCCAGTCAGTGTTGACACAGGAAAAGACCGCGCAGTTCTCCCCCGCGACGCCAATAGAGGCGATCTTCATATCCTCGTCCCCGGTAGCCTGCCGGACGATCTGTTCAGTTTCCAGGGTGGTCTTCCCACGAGCTTCCGGAAGGGGGATTATATTTATCCGCCCGTCATCTATTGCCAGGGCCGAAAGTTCTGGCGCACGGCCCCTGATGATCACGGCGTCGTAACCCGCCTGCCTCAGTTCAACACCAAAGACGCCCCCCATGCTGCTGTCGCCGTAGATCCCGGTGGCAGGTGACAGTGTCACAAAGGAATTCTTCCCGGCAGCGGGGATGTAAAGCCCGGAAAGGGGACCCGGAGCTATTACCAGTATATTCTCGGGACCGAGGGGATCGATCCTCTTTCGGGAATTCTTTACAAGGTCAGCCACGAATCTGGCCCCGAATCCCCGCCCACCGATATAGTCGTATGCCACCTTCTCGTCGAGTGGAACCACATTTGACTCACCGCTGGTGAGATCCACGTCCAGAATGGAAAAGAAGTACCCGCCCTTAATCATCCTTCTGCACCTTTTCCCTGGCGTATCGAAGGATCTTTTTCTGTTCTCCGTCCATATACTCCACCTTGCTCATCCTGGCGTAGTTCCTTGCTGCTGACAGCCTGTGGGCCTGTCCCAGTATATGCTTGGGATGGAATTTGAGCGCTTCCTTGGGGCAGGCTTCAACACACAGAGGCTCACCGTCACACAGATCGCATTTCAAAGGATACTCCAGGTCTTCATGAAGGAACATGGCTCCGAACGGACAGCTTGTGATGCACTGGTTGCAGGATATGCACTTTTCCTCGTTAATACGAACTATACCGTTCTCTCGGAAGATGGCGTTTGTGGGACAGCCCTCGCCGCACTTTGGAATTCCGCACTGCTTACAGATTATGGGCATGCGGATAACAGGGTGGGGGTACAGGACCATCACCCTGACACAGCTTTTTTTCGGGTTATTTACTCCCATTCTCCCCACGCTGCACGCCAACTCGCAAACTCTGCAGCCGGAACAGCGCTCTGGTATCACCGTAAGATGCACTCTAACCTCCATGTTTACTTTTCAAGGCGTCCATTACTATCAGAATCACCCGATGTTTACTACCCCCCTGATGACAATTAGCTTATGGGGTCAAGTGCTGATCCAAGGTCCAAGGTCGGCCACGCTTAGGCGTAGAGTTCCAGGTTCAAAGTTCCAAGTTACAGTAATTCACCCCCACCTAACCTCCCCCCTCAAGGGGGAGGGATTAAATACCTATACGCCATTACATCGATATGTATCATTTGCTCACGCGCAGCCGAGTGATTACACCCAAAAGCCCGGCCTGATGAATACACTTTCCCAAAATCCCATCAGCTTATCAGGAGATAAATCCATATTTTTAATAGAAACCATCAATCCGGTGGGCTATAATGATTTTAAATAGCTATTGATCCTGACAGGAGGAAAACAATGAGCGAAGACACCGTCATCATCTTCGGAAAGGCAGCCTGACCGTACACCATCGAGGCCCGTGAGGCCTATGAAGCTGAGGGCAAGACCGTTGACTATCGTGATGTTCAGGCTAACCCCGAACTGCTCACCGAGATGCTTTCCCACAGCGGTGGGAAGCGGCAGGTACCAGTTATTGTTGAAGGGAAAGAGGTAAAG
The DNA here is from genome assembly GCA_003229755.1 of Pseudomonadota bacterium. Lineage (GTDB taxonomy): Bacteria > BMS3Abin14 > BMS3Abin14 > BMS3Abin14 > BMS3Abin14 > SZUA-178. The sequence continues at coordinate 8,098 of QIFJ01000133.1, read as the reverse complement.
ATAGGCTTTGGAGGAACGTGAGGCGTTTGATCAAGTGACCACGCCGTCGGCGTGGCAGGACGCTTTCTTTACAGAAGGATCGAGATCACCGACCGGGGCTTATGAGCCTAGCCGCTTGAGGCTTCCTCGTCGGGAAGAACAGGGCCCAGTATTGTTTCGACCGGCTCTATACCCAGATCCCTCATCAGTATGAAATTCTTTATCAGGTGCTTGTTTATGGCCAGAAACGAATGGCTGAGCCTGGCCTGATCGAAGACGCTCATTATTCCGGGATCAATAAGCGTGTCGAGCTTCTCGGTAGTATTCCAGTCAGTCAGCATGCCTATAAAGTCGTACTCCCTGCCAGAAACCAGGGCTCTTTCAAGACACAGCTCAATATCATCCGCTATCCGGCGAACGCTGATAATTCCAGAGGCCTCCTCTAAAGTAGCAAGTTCCATGGAAACATACAGGTTTACCTGGGTCCTCCTCTCGTATTCGGCAAGTCTTGACTTCCTGGTCTGCGGATCAACATAGTCTCTGACCCCAACGATAAAGGCCTTGTTTACGTGGTGGCCATCAACGGTTCTGAGCACCTTTGAAGGGCTGTTCAGGATCCGTATCAGCGCAGCGCCCTCTATCTGCGCGTGAAGGACCTTTTTCCTGTACCTTTTCAGCTCGTTTATCTGATAAATGCTAATGGGATATTCTGGAAAGACAGTAATATATTTCATTTTTCTGACCTGTTAGATCCTGTATTCCTTATTGTTGACAGAAGATTTCCCTCCTGAGGGCATGGGAAGCATGTTTCATGAACACAAGAAAGTACCAAATTGTAATTCTAGGTTTTTTTGATATTTATTTCCAGAAAAAAACCAACGGTATCTGGAATTACCGGGATCAATTCCAAAAAAAGGCCGTAATTTCTGGTCAGATCCAGGCTAGAAGCGCTACCGATGTGATAACGAAGATAAGCCCCCAGAGCCTGTATCCCGCATCCGAGACTTTTATCCAGTTCTCAACAAGTGACTTGACCTTAGCTTCCTTCCCGAAAAGTCCATATGCACCCATCCCTGCAATTGTCACGGACAGCAGGAAAAGGAACCACACGACCCCGCTCCAGAAAGACGCAATGCCCAGAAGGATCCCGAAGGCCAGTACGAACCCTCCCCAGAGCCTGAAGTTGGCCTCCTCCATTATTCCGGAGAGGACGTCCCTTACTTTTTCCGTGTGCAGTATCAGGATACTTCCGATAACCACCCAGATTATAGAAACCAGATACAGGAACCAGGTCATTTGATCATCCCTCGCCTTCCCTCTGCTTAACTGTATCCACATAAATGACATCTATCCAGGGCGTGTTGCCAGCATCGCTGAATACCTCTGCATACACCTTCAGCGGCTGCCCCCCGGCCATTAGTGGGAGATAACACAATATGTTATAGTTGGCAAATATGCAAAAAACGCAGCAAGACTTTTTCTTTCCCTAAATAGCTCACTAAAAAATCAATCGTGATCCTGGGGGCTGAGTGTGACGATCATCGCACCCCATCCTCCGGAAGCAACTTCAGCGTCCCTGTATCTCAACACAAAATCGAGTCCCTCAAGGACTTGCCTGACGATCCTTTTCTGAACCCCCTTGCCCTTGCCGTGGATTATCCTTACCGCGAGGACCCCTTCAATCCGGCAGGCGATCAGGTACTCCTCCACAACCGACGCGACATCCCGGGGCGAGAAGGTGTGGAGGTCAAGGATCCCGTCCAGGGGAAGCTCTACGAAGTCCTCATTATTCATTTTGTTGTCGTTCGGGTGCTGTCCGTCTGGCAATACGATACCTTTCCGTTATTTCATCATCCGCCGGAGCTTCTGTAACTTTTCTTTCAGTTTTGCCTGGACCCTTCACGATAACCACCGCTTCCCTCCTGCCCACCGCCCTGCTGTAACGGAGTGTCAGCGCCGCAGCGATCCTGATGTCGGCCTCATCCGCGCCCCCCTCCAGCAGAACCAGGGGTCCGGTAATATCCTCAACCTGAAGGGAATAGTCATCAGGGGTAAAAAGCCCTTCCAACCCTTCGTTATCATCCTCGTGCCGGCCCACTACAGCTTTGCTTCCGCTCGGCAGCCTGAAATGACGACCGAACTTCAGGCGTGTAACATCTGTGGCAGTGGCTTGCGGGGAGGCCTCAAAGAGTTCTTTTAAGCGGGTCGAAAAACCCGGGTCGGTCAGCAAGCATCCGCCCCCTGGAGTCGGAAACTCATTGAGTCCGTAGCTGGCGGCAAGCTCCATCTGCCGTTTGCGCGACCTCCCCTGTATGTCCAGAAGCCGCTCCCGGTCAACGAATCCCGCTTTTTCCACTTCAGTCTCAGTTAGACGCTTTGCACTAAGAGGACGGACGATCAGCCCTTCGCATCCTGATTCCTTCTCCACCAGACGCAGTGCCTTCACGTTCTGGGACATGGGCCTCTGGCCGAGTACTTCGCCCGAAAAGAGAAAGTGCCCGGAAATTTCTTCCATGAGTTCCCCGGCCTTCGCGAACATCATCGCATGGCAATCTATGCAGGGGTTCATATTCCTTCCGTACCCGAATTTAGGAGCTTTTACCATCTTCAGATGCTCCCCGGTTATGTCGATAACGTGGTGCGTTATGCCCAGAGAAGCGGCGGCAGCTTCGCCTCTCACGCTCCCGAAAAAGGGCGTAACAAAGGTTATAGCGGTAACGTCGATACCCTGGTCCATGAGCACTCGGCAGGCCAGCATACTGTCCAGCCCTCCTGATATTATTCCTACAGCTTTTATGTTCCTGTCGGTCGATTCTGGCAGGGTCGTAAAAAGTTCATCCATGGCTTTTTGCTCCTCGGGAAGTGAAAAGCGTCGTTTTCCCTTCCCTCACGAATCCATAACTATATATTAACCACCAATTAACCTGGAGATGATTATTACATAGTAAATTCTAGCACTTTCGACCAAAAAAAACCCGGCCAGGCTAATGCCGGGCCGGGTTCAGAATGAAACTTCGATTACCTACTTCTTACTCGCCACAAACTCCTTGACGAACTCTGTCGTAACGGATTTGGGTCTCTCGATGGGAGCTCCGAGAGCCCTGTTGTAGATGAGCTGCGCCAGAACGCCGAGGGCACGAGATACGCTGAACAGGACTGTGTAATAGGAGAATTCCTTGATGCCGAAATGATAGACCAGTGATCCAGAAGCGGCATCAACATTGGGCCAGGGGTTCTTGGCTTTGCCGTGCTCCTTGAGGATACCCGGTACAAGGTCGAACATCTTGGCTACAGTCTGGAAAACCGGATCTTCCGGAATTCTCTCCTTGCCCCAATTAACCTGAGCTGTGAATCGTGGATCGGTGACCCTGAGGACGGCGTGTCCGTAACCGGGGATCACCTTTCCGCTGTTAAGGATCTCCCAGCAGTACTCGGTCAACTGCTCATCATTGGGAGCGCCGCCGTACCTGTCGATCATCTCAAGTACGAACGCCAGGCACTCCTGGTTGGCAAGGCCGTGCAGGGGCCCCGCAAGACCGTTGAGGCCCGCTGAAAGGGAGTAGTAGGCGTCAGACAAAGCTGATCCGACAGTGTGGCAGACGTGGGCACTGACGTTTCCGCTTTCGTGGTCGCAGTGCAGTGTCAGGTAGAGCCTCAGGAGATCCGCCAGGTTGTTGTCGGGATCTGAAATTCCCATCATATTCGCGAAGTTGCCGCCCCAGTCGAGGCTGGGATCATAGGGAATAAGATCACCCTTATTGAAGCGTATCCTGTAGATGCCCGCGGCCATCTCGGGCAGCTTGGCCAGAAGGTTCAGAGAGTCCTCCATGGTTGACTCCCAGTACTCTGTCTTCTTGACCCCTGCCGCGTATCAAACTCGGATTCCTTCTGCATGGCCATTATTCCCACGCTGATCATCGCCATGGGATGGGAACCTTCCGGCATGGCCCTGAGCACGTCCCAAACGTAGGAGGGAACCCCTGCCCGGGCATTGTACTCGTCCTTGATGCCCTGGGTGTCGGCATCAGTGGGCATATCGCCCGTAACCAGCAGGAAGAAGATCTCCTCCGGGATCAGGTGGGTGATCTCAAGAAGAGGTATGCCCCTGACGATCAGCCCCTTCTCCGGGCTGACCTCGGAAGTGTCGCAGATCAACCCCTTGATCCCGCGCATTCCGCCGTAGGCCATCCCCACTGTGGCCTCCGACAGTACGACATCGCGGTTCGTTTTGACCAAGTTGCCTATTGTTGCCTATTTCCTCTCTGAGGCCCGGCAACTTACTTGCAAAGTTCTCTCTGAGGCTTCCCATAGTCACACTCCTTTTTGGTAGTAATAATTCATTTTATGCGAAACAAAGTCTGCTCGTAACCGTCATTAAAGGCGGCCCGATGAAGGCCTTCAACTCACACAGTAAAATGATATATTTGCTGGAGAAAACTCAGAAGCCGATCCATATATACGATGGGAGATCAACCCCAATTCGCCTGTTAATCAAAATACGGTATACAATATACAGGATTGAGCGGGCATTACAAGAGAATTTTCACATATCAGCGTGAAAATTCAGTTTATACGCCATTATGCACTCTCTATTAAGGGGTAACTAACGAGTGTCCTTAACCCTTACAGCTTTGCCTGGAATCCTCTCGATCTCTCCGATAGAGATGAGTTCGATGTCTGCGCCGACACCAAGGTAATCCTGTAGAACCCTGTTGAGCTTTTCGGCCAGTTTGACGTCCTCTGGATCGTCAGCCTCAACGGCGATCTTCAGAGAGTCACGTCCAGCGACCCTGTCGATCTTTATCAGATAGTCCATGCCCACACCCTCGATCCCGAGGAGAAGCGCTTCTACCTGCTTCGGGTAGAAATTGACCCCCTTTACCTTCAGCATATCATCCGTGCGGCCCGTTATGCGCTCTATCCGCAGGTGAGTTCTGCCGCATGAACAGGGGTCCCTGGATACAACAGCCGTTATATCGCTGGTTCTGAAACGGATCAGGGGGAGGGCCTCTCTTGTTAAAGTGGTAACGGTCATTTCGCCCATTTCTCCATCCGGCAGCACCGCACCTGTGTCAGGATCGATGATCTCTACCAGGTAGTGATCCTCCCAGACGTGTATACCCTCCTGGGCTTCACAGTCTATACCCATTCCGATCCCGCCTGACTCAGTCATTCCTATGATATCGAAAGTCTTTATCCCCATCTCGGCCTCGATGCGGCTGCGCATCTCGTCACTCCATATCTCAGCTCCGAAGATCCCCACTTTCAGTTCGGTGTCGCTCCAGTCGAACCCCTGTTCCCTTGCCACCTCCATGAGCCTGAGGGGATAGGATGCGATCGCTCCCAAGGCAGTAGTCTTCAGATCGCGGAAAAACTGCAGCTGCAGTGAGCTTCGGCCGGCGCCGATCGGTATTATGAAAGCTCCCAGTGTGTCTGCCCCGTAATGGAAGCCGAAGCCTCCGTTAAACAGCCCGAAGGATGGCGTGATCTGAATAACATCGTTCCTGCCCACACCAGCTGTGGCAAGGCAGCGGGCCATTATCTCTCTCCATTGGTTCACATCGTTTCTGGTATAGGGATTAATAATGGGTGTTCCGGTTGTTCCCGAGCTCACGTGCATCCGGACAATATCCTCCATCCCGGCGCAGACGAGATTGTAGGGGTACTCGTTCCGCAGGTCTTCCTTGGTCAGGAAGGGCAGGCCGGCAAGGTCGCTGAGGTTTACTATCTCTTCAGGATCGACCCCTCCGATCCTCGCATGGTAATTGATGTTGTTATCCCCTATGTGCCGGATAGTTTTTCGCAGCCTTGCAAGCTGTATTTTCCGGATCTCTTCTGTGTGCAGAGTTTCACGGTCCGGCTGATGCATCTAGTTTTCCCCTCCAGCTCCAGTTAGTCCAGACCGGAAGATCTCAAGATTAATTTCCGTGATCCTGCCACTGCCGGTTCTTTTTATTACTGACTCCACGGCATGCGGCTCCAGGGGGAAATCCTCAAGTGTCACCGCCGCTCCCAAAAGAGCCAGATTCGCGGATCTTGAGTTTCCTGCTGAAGCGGCAATACCATCGGCATCCACCGGCATGTAGTCTGTGTTTGTCCGCTCCCCGGTGTTGACCAGAACCTGCGAACCAGGCCCGAGATATCGCAAGCCACCAGTCACTTCACTATCGTGCAGGGCCATTAGCAGCCTGCCTGTTCCCAATCGGAAAAGAGGAGCCATACATTCTCCTATCCTCGCGAAGCATCGGACGGATCCACCCCTCATGGCCATGCCGTGGGTCTCTGTTGTCCTCACCTTGAGTCCCTGAAAAAGGGCCACTTCTCCGATCATACGGGAGAGGAAAAGAACACCCTGACCTCCTCTGCCGGAGATAACTATATCGTATGGAAGCTGTGTATCTTTCATCAGGGCTCCCTGACTATGATAGCCTCGACGGGACATGATCGGACACATGCCGCACAACCGGTACACAGCGCAGATGTGATCATCAGCCCTTCATCCTCCCACACAAGTGCAGGACAACCGAAACTATCCGTACATATACGGCACTCATTACACACCTCGTGGTCCACCACAGGTCTCGGCCCCAACTGCTGGCTGTGGATCAGGGCACAGGGAGATCTGCTTATTATTACAGCCATCTCCCCCATACCGGCCACATGTGCTGCCTCCTCGACAATACCCACCATGGAGTCAAAATCGAAGGGGTCACAAACTTTTATATGCTTTACACCGCACCCGGCGATCGCTTCTTCCATAGGCACTGGCACCCCATGACCTCCACCAGCCAGAAGACCCGTCGCGGGACTTGGCTGCCCTCCTGTCATGGCTGACATGCCGTTGTCCAGAATCAGGAGCACAAAGGCGGCTCCCTGACCAACAGCGTTAAGAAGTGGCGGTATGCCGGAATGGTAAAAAGTTGAATCACCGATAACGGCGGCGATGGGAACGGGGGTTTCGCCTTTTTTAAGCCGCGACCAGAAAAATCCTGCCGCCTGTGAAATAGACGCTCCCATACACAGGACAGTGTCAACGGCCCCAAGGGATATACCAAGAGTGTAACACCCTATATCACCAGTGTAGATCCCCCCGGGCATCGCCTTTTTCAGGGCCCAGAATGAGGCCCTGTGAGAGCATCCGGGACAGAGCGTGGGCGGGATTTTAACAGGTTTTTCATCTTGTCTGTCTTCGATCTGGCTGACAGTATATACGTCCTCGACCAGACCTTTTTCCGGGAGGAGACTTGAGAGGGCACGGGCAACTGTGTCCGGTGTCATCTCTCCTGCCGATGGAACTGTTCCGTCGAGCCTGCCGGAGATATCAAAGTAGCCACCCAGCAGGATCTCCATCAGTGGCCCGGTCTCCTCCAGAACCAGGATCCTGCCGCACCCGTCAAGCATTGAAGCGATTCTTTCCTTATCCAGAGGGAACGGTACTCCCACACCAAGAAGAGGAATCTCATTTTCCATTCCCGACTGGCTCAGGATATCGGCAGCATAGGCCGCGGGCAAACCAGAGGCCACTACGGCCAAAGAAGCCCCGGACACTGGCGCGTCAGACAACGTGTATGATGAGATTACATCCGGGTCCATCAGGACAGAGCTTATTTTGTAGTTAAGCTCCTCATGTAGATGATACCGGAAGTTCGGAGTGGCGGCCCAGCGGTTGACGTCTCTTACAAAAGACGCATCCTTTCCCTTCTCCCGCTTGCGAAGACCGGGGATGGGCGCCCTGGAATGGCATACTCTTAACACAGGTCTCAGGATCACCGGGATCCTGTACTTTTCCGAGATCCTGTAGCCGGTGTGTACCATCTCTCTTGCCTGTTCAGGTGTTGCTGGATCAAGGACGGGAACTTTTGCGGTCATTGCAAGGAAGCGTGTATCCTGTTCAGTCTGGGAGCTGTAGGGCCCTGGATCGTCGGCCACGATCAGGAGCAGACCGCCTATAACACCAGTGTAAGCAAGGCTCATCAGGGGATCCAAGGCAACATTGAGTCCCACCTGCTTCATCACAGCGGCTGTCCTGAGCCCGCAGTATGAAGCTGCACCGGCTGTTTCCAAGGCCACCTTTTCATTTACTGACCATTCAAGATGCAGGTCCGAAGCTCCATAGGCC
>QIFJ01000266.1 GCA_003229755.1 Pseudomonadota bacterium | reverse complement strand
TTTCCGAAGTGGGGCTTGACCTGTTTAAAATGCTGGGGCATCACCTGGGTGAGATAATATTGAACAATAAGCTGCTCAACGAAACCCGGGACCGGACAAGCGAACTGACGGAGGCCCTGGACACCAAGAAGCGTTTCCTCTCCATGATATCCCACGAACTCAGGGATCCCCTCACCGTGGTCAAAGGGGTTCTCTTCCTGATAAAAGACGAATTTTCAGGAGACCTTGACGAGGAGTTTAAAAAGGCCGTTGAGGTGGCAGTGGTGAACTCATGGAAGCTCGAAAAGCTCGTTGACGAGATCCTTGACCTTTCAAGGCTGGATGCCGGCGAAATAAAGTTGAACTTCACACCCATAAATCCCGGGAAAGAATTGGCTCAGCTGGTAGATGAAACCATGAGCGCCTCTGTCCAGAAGGGTGTCGTTCTTCACTCAGATATCCCGGAAACCCTCTCCCCCATCGAGGTGGATCGATACAGATTTCACCAGGTTATTCAGAATCTCCTCTCAAACGCCATGAAGTATACTCCTGAAGGAGGGCGTGTCACCATCCAGGCGAAGGAGGAAGATGAGAACATCGTTGTCATTGTGACGGATACCGGGATCGGGATAGGGGAGGAGGACATCAACCAGATTTTTGAAATGTTCTACCGAACGAAGGCGGCGGTAGACACCATCAGGAGCGGGTCCGGGATCGGACTGGCAATAGTAAAAGAGATCGTAAGTCTTCACAACGGTGACATTACTGTCGAAAGCAAACTCGGTGAGGGAAGTGTTTTTACGGTTACGATGCCGAGAATGCAGCTCGTTTAAAGGCAGTTACTAGTTTCCCTTCGACGAGCTCAGGGCCCGAGCTTGTCGAGGGCTGGTTTCTGGTTTCTAGTAAGATCCAGAATTCAGAAGTCGGAATCCAGTAGCCATAATTCAAAGAAAGTCATCGCGAGGAACGTAGAGACGAAGCGATCTTATAAGATTGTTGCATCGCTCCAGCGGAATGCGTCACGCCGATACTCCAATACCATGGCCGGAACCCTGAATAACCAAATGCAAATCAGGCCTGGGTTTTGGTGAATCACGAAGCGAAGCTCAAGGGGGTTGCGAAGGCGAGTGATTACACCCAAAATCCCGGCCATTCCAATCTCCAATTTCAAATTAAAAATTAACTACCATCTCCCAGAACAGACCAAAAGGCACTGAGCCGTATTCGCTTCTCGGCACTGATCCCTGCTTCCTGTCGCCTAACCCCAGGAAGAAACCGCTTCTCAAGTCGGCATAATCGGAAAGGGAATAACCACCGTCGACCCTGACCAGGGTGCTTCCATCATTAATATTATAAAAAAGAGCAGCGCGGCCCGTTACGAGCGGACTGAGCAGACGGGATATCTCCCCGGCGGCATTCCATCTGCCCAGCGTGAGCGCCCTGCCGCTCAGGAATCGCTCTGTGAGGAGGCGGGCAGGGTAGTCGTTTCGGTTTGTGGTTCCCCAGCCGTTTCGATAAACTTCCGCCAGTATATGCGTCACGGAATCCACCCATCGCTCGATTCCCAGAACAACCTGTGTGAAGGATCTGTCGTTGTCAGGGTCTGTCCAGAGTGAATGAAAGTAAATTTTTGTCCCTGAAAAATCTCCAGCGAACCCACCGCCGATCAATGCATCTCCTGCAGTTTCCCCACCCACCAGTGAGATATTTCCTTTGCCCGCCGGGAAACTGTAGCGAAGGGCCAGGCTCCCCGGGTTGTCATCAGCCGGTATCCCTACGGCTGCAAGTTCAGAAAACCGGCCGGTGGAAACAGTAAGTGTAACAGCGTCTATCCCCTGTTTGTGCAGACGGTTTGTTTCGGTAGCCGGGAAGGCTCCGAAGATATCCTCGATGTTGAAAAAGAATGCCTCGCCCCAGGTGATCGCTTGCCGGCCCAGGGTAGCTCTTACGAATGAGCCTTCGAAGGTAACTGCCAGCCTGTCCAGCTCTGAGAAAAAGATCGTCCGGTCACCCCTCGAATGAACCGTTTCGAGGTCCATGACTCTAAAGGGAGAAGAGTAGGAAAAGAGGATCAGGCTTGAAGAAGACGTGTTACCCATCTGGCCTGCGAGGATGTGAAGCTCAAAAAGAAAATCGTTCCAGGTCTCCTGGAGCATATACCTTCCTGTCAGACCCCATACTGCTGTGGTGTTTGTTTCACCTGTTACATACGGATCCCGTGACAAAGCACCCTCGAAGTCGAGCTCTATTCCTGTCCATGCTGCGTATGACGGAAGTGTTGATAACAGAAAAAAGGTAACGGTTGTTGCCAGAATTATCAGGGGCTTTTTAGTCGTTGAATTCAAATTGATGCATCCTTATGAGGGGGATAATACCCCCCTCTCCTCGGTCCTCTCTCCTTCGGCCTTGCTCAGGACCTTGAGCCTGTCGAAAGGCCACCAGGGGAGAGGAAGGGTTTTTGCAGGCCTTTAGCCTGGTTTAACGCATTACGCATCACGATAATTACTTGGAACCTGGAACGTGGAACTTGGAACTCGATCATTACTTTATCCTGTCCTCAACAACCCTCCCGTCCCGGAGAATAATGAGCCGCCTGGCTCTTTCCATGACCTCGGGGTCATGGGAAGAGAAGAGGAAAGTTATGTTGATATCGGAATTCAGCTGCTGCATCAGGTCAAGGAGCTCCTGTCCGGTTTTCGTGTCCAGGTTGGCGGTGGGTTCGTCGGCGAGAACCAGGGCCGGTTCGGAGGCCAGGGCCCGTGCTATGGCAACTCTTTGCTGCTGTCCACCGGAAAGTTCGTGAGGATATCTGTCCTCGAGGCCGGAGAGACCCACTATGCTAAGCAAATCCAGGACTTTCTTGCGGCGTTGAACCTGATCCACTCCCTGGAGGAGAAGGACAAATTCCGCGTTTTCGTAGGCGGTAAGTACCGGTATGAGGTTGTAGAATTGGAAGACGAAGCCGATATGGTTCCTTCTCAAACTGGATCGGTCCGTCCTGGAAAGAGCTGTTATCTCCTGTTCATCCAGCCATATCTTGCCGGATGTGGGCTTGTCCAGCGCGCCGAGGAGGTTTAGAAACGTTGTTTTTCCTGACCCGGAGGGTCCGGCCACGACCGCAAAATCTCCATGGCTGATCTGAATATCCACTTCAGAAAGAGCTACAACTTCCACTGCACCCTGCCTGTATATTTTAGTCAGCTTCTCGGTTTTAATTATGGGCATAGGTTGCTCCTGAATTTATTAGTTGGCTCCAGGTTCCAAATAATCAAATAGTTTGACTTTACTTGGAACCTGGAACCTGGAACCTGGAACTCGTTTTATACTCTACGGTTTTTCCATCGCCTCCACAGGTTCGGTTCGGGCTGCTTTAAAAGCCGGATAGATCCCCATGGTTATAGTCGTCAGGATGATCACAGTGAAGATCTGGATGATCCTGGCAGGTCTCAAGCTGGAATAATATACGGGGTCCAGAACCGTGCCGGCGAGGCTGAACTCTCCCACGAATGAACTCAGGTCCAGTCCGTGAGTGGCGAAGTAATAGTGAAAGCCGTAGCCGATGATCAGGCCGGAGGCAGTTCCCAGGAGCGCGATGAGGCACGTTTCCGCGAGGATCATTCTGAGTACTGATCCGGGCCTCATCCCCACCGCCATGAGAATACCTATTTCCCTTTTTCGATCCATTACCGACATGAGCACGGTGTTGAGAACTCCTATGGAGACGATAATCAGGATAATCAGGTAGTACAGATAGCCAAAAGCGTCATCCAGAACGACAAAATCCCTGAGGGAGGGCTGAATCTTCTGCCAGGGAAGAACGGCTATCTTTTCCGAGGAGATAGAGCTTCTCAGTTTTTTCAGAACGGTCTTCGTTTCACGGTTTTCCTTCAGGTAGACTGCGATAGATGTTACACCGTTGCCCATGGCCAGGGTTTTCTGGACTGTTTTTATGGGGATGAGGGTATATATGCGGTCTATCTCCGGGGAGCCTGAGTGAAAGATCCCTTTCACCCGTAAAAGCGTACTCGTGATCTGCCCTTGGGAATCCTGGACCGTAAGGACCGTTTTTCGCCCGACCTTCAGGCTCAGCAGCTCAGCCAGCTTCTTGCCGATAACGATCCAGTTGCCTTCAGGACCATCCAGAAATTCCCCGCTGTCCATGCTTCTCAGGACAAGTTCACCCTCCCCCTCGATCCCGGGGTCTATACCCATGAAACTTATGCCTTCCCCTCCCGATGCGGAGCTAAGTATCCCTTCGCCCCGGACACGGGGATATGAGAGCGCTACTTCCGGTTCAGAAGAAATAATTTTCAGAAGGCCGGAGGTTTCCTTCAGGAAAAGGCCCGCGGATGGTGACTGGAGGTAGCCTTCCGGCTGGATCGTGATGTGTCCCTGCCCGAGCTGGAGTCCGTTTCTGATCATCATATCATGGGTGCCATCTCCCAGCCCGATCGCGATCATGGCGAGGGCCGTGCCAAAGGCTATTCCGGTAAGGGTAAGTAGAGTCCTTCTCAGGTAGCGCCGCAGGTTTCTGGCAGCGAGCTTTACGATCATCACCTGCCTCTTCCCAACGCGTCTACAGGGCTTATACGAATCGCCCTGATGGCTGGATAAATTGTAGCCAGCAGGACTACGGCCACCATTACGATAAGAGGTTCGACTACCGTAGAAACGGAAAAATGCGCCTTGATCAAGGTGTCGAAAATAATACCCCCCAGGTCGATCTCGCCTACGTATTTCCTGAGGTCCAGTCCGTGGGTCTGGAGGCGAAAGGCCCACAGGGCTCCTGCAAGAGAACCTGCTGCTCCCGCAATAACCGTCATGAAAAATGTCTCCAGCGCGATCATTGTAATCACTTTAGAGGGGCCAAGGCCGATGGCCCTCATAACTCCTATCTCGCGGGTCCTCTCAAAAATGGACATCAGTTGTGTATTCATGATGCCCAGGGACGCTACAGCAAAGATAATAATAAGGATTATCATGGAGCTGACCTGGTGGAGGTCCACCATCTGTGAAATAGTCGGCATGATCTCCTTCCAGGATTTTACTTCAAGACCACTATCTTTTAATGAGCTTTTTACTATTGCTTTGGCTTGCTCAAGGTTGCCGGGTTTATCCAGGCGTATAGCGATCTCGTGAACCCTGCCCCCCAGGGAGAGGAGGAAATCCAGGTCAGGAAGTGAGATAATAACACCCGTACGGTCCAGGGCTGCCCCTACCGCGTTCAGAATACCCTTCACGGTATAAATTTCATTGCCCAGGGATCCGTCCGCGGCCTGGGCGAGAAGTATCACTTCGTCTCCCGGCTTTACATTGAGCTTTTTTGCCAGATGTTTGCCCAGTACTACAGCCCCGCGATCTCCCGGGCTTAGAAAACTTCCCGAAGCCATGTGCTTGTAAAGTTCTGTTACCTTTCTTTCAGAGGCGGGATCTATGCCCCAGAGAGCGGCGCCCGCTGATTGCGGCCCGGAACTTATCAGAGCCGTGGAAAAGGCGCGCACTGATGAAGATCCGATCCCCAGCGAGTTCAGCCTGTCCAGAAGAGGAGAAGGATCTTTAATGTTTGAATAAATTGACCGTTTTTCCAGGTAGTCCTCCTGGTGAATCTGGATGTGCCCCGTGTTGAGAGAAGTGGCGAAATAGACCATCTGGTCTGCCATTCCTATCATGAGGGCATGGCTTACTATCATGAAGGAGAGCCCGAAGGCCATTGAAAACATGGTTATTATGGTCCGGCGGGGATTCCTCCAGAGGTTACGCCATGCTACTTTTACAAGGATCACCGTGCCAGGTCCTTTCTTGAAAGGTTTCGCAGGGAGAAAAATTTCGTATCTAGTCCCAACCCGAACTTCATATCTTCATACCGCACTACAGTCTTTTCCATGGGCTTGTCGGCAGGTATCAGGGTGAGAGTAGCCGGTATCTTTCTGCCCTCAAACATCCTTATGCCGGTGAACACCATGCTGCGCGCCAGTTCACCCTCCTCATCGAAATAAAGTGATTTTGTCGGCAGCAGATCGACTTTTGTGACGGTTGTAACGATCTTGCCCCACACCACCGGTGCCTCAGGCTTTGGTGTCAGCGTTAGATCGTACACGGCTGACCCGTCGCGAGTTCCGTCGAATGTTATCTCGACATCGTAATCTTCCGACATCCGACTTTCCTTTACCAGATCATCGTTGGTGAAGTGGCTTCCCATCCACTCAGCCATCATCATTGATGTCGGCACCCTGATCACCCTGTTCACCCTGGGGAGGTAGTTCCAGATATTCTTGAGAGCCTTGAGCGTGGCCACACCCCTCTCCTTGGGGGGATGGGTAATGATGATGAGAGAATAATCCTTTCCTAAAGACCAGACTCGCATCTTCAGAGACCTCTGCCAGTGGACGGTGGTGACTTCCATGGTTATATCAGCATAGCTGGATTCGCCCCGCCAGAGATCGTCCACCTTTTCCAGGATCTCAATGGCGTTGATCTGAGGTTTTGCGTTGGCCGCGGACGCAGAGAGTACGAACAGTATCGTGAAGAGAACTGCAGCTGTTAATTTTTTCCCATAACCGGGTTCATGAATCGCTCTCATTTTTGTTTTTCCTCCCGCATCATGACCTGGAGATTAACCTCCAACAGGTATTTCATGTAATGCTCAACCTGGCTAATCAGGTCGAATTTTTCCCCGATGATCATGTGGTGCAGCAGGATCCCGTCCAGAAAGGCCATGAGGTTGATCGCCAGCATTTCAGCTTCCTTTTCATCCGTAATGTGAAAGATACCCTGCTGGCGTCCCTCCATGATGATATCCACTATGATATCCCCCATATTGCTGAAGGCCTGTTGAAGAGTGTTGAAAAAAACCTGATTATCCAGTTTTGACAATATGAGCTGAAATATAAAAACGGAGGTTTTAATAGAGTGTTCATCAGCAATAAGAGGCTCCACGGACAAGAGTACAAAAGTCCGAAGCTTTTGTTCAGGGTCCTTTATCTCCCTTATTTTCGACATGGCGCCCTCAATAATACTTTCACACCAGAGAAGGATCGAGGTGGCAATCAGTTCGTCCTTTGAACTGAAGTACTCGTAAACAGTCCCCTTACCGATACCAGCGGCCCGGGCTACCTGACTGATGGAGGTAGTCTCGAAGCCTTTCACTGAAAACAGGCCCATCGCCGCCTTTGCTATCTCTTCTCTCCTCTGTTCCCTGTCCACTATCTTTGCTGTCATGCTCACCTCACCGGACAGCATGACCGACCGGTCGGTCAATGTCAAAAGTATTTTGAAAATTGGGTTTAGAACATTAGAGCATTAGAAATTAGAGGAACCAGGCTATAGGCGGTAGGCTATAGGCTGTGGACAGAACAAAGGCGAAAGAACGGCAGGCGATGGGCCCTTCGACTAAATCGGTGGCAATGCTCAGGGTAGGTGTTAGGCGTTGGGCGCTGGGAAGGGAATAAGAGGCGATAAGGGATAGGAGCAGGCGATGGGTGGGGGTTACGAAAAGAGACAAAAGCCTGGACTACAGTAATTTGGCATAAATCCCTCCCCCTTGAGGGGGGAGGTCAGGTGGGGGTGGGTTATTGTGACCTTGGATCCGGGACTGGAGACTCGGGACTCCACGTCAAAGCGTGGCCGTGGAGAGGAAGTGTAAGGTTGTTGTACTTTTTGTTGGCCTATAGCCTTGTTTTTTTGTAAGCGTTAAGTGGCAGTGACGGTTGACATTTTTGTTAAAATAACGGAACATTAAACTCCGTGATAACCTCGCATTTGAGGGGAAAAAGTCTTTTCGAGAAGGGGGCGGATAATTGTTATTTCGAAAGTCTTTTCTGTTGTTTTTCCTGATCGCTATTACAATATTGCCATTTGCAACAGTGACCCACGCGGCACAGGACATCGTGGCTATCAGGGTTTCCAGCGCGCCGACTCTTGACGGCAGCGACAACGACTCCGCGTGGTCCACCGCATATACATATACGATTAAAGATAAGAGGACAGGCTCTGATATTACACTGAAGGCTGTCTACTCCGGTGATATGTTCTACTTCCTGGTCAAATACCCGGATGCCACCAATAACGATCTCCACAAAGCCTGGGTATGGAACAGGGAGCTGGAGGTATACGAGATCGGTCCTGCCAGGGAGGATACATTCTTTTTCAAGTGGAATATGATGGATAGGGAGGTAGACTTATCCAACTTTGCTGATAACGATTACACGGCTGATATATGGTACTGGAAGGCACACCGCACCAACCCTTCCGGCTACGCGGATGACAAGTCGCATGTATTCTCCTCGGAGCCCGGAAAGAAGGCCAAAAAGCTTACAACCAGAACCGGGAAGACAATGTACCTCATGAGGCTGGGGGACGCCGGGAAACCGGCTCAGGCCAAGCGGATTCTTGTGGATTACCAGGGAGACGTTGTGCTTCAGTACACGCCTGCGGAACCCGAGGGAAGCAGGGCTGACGTAAAGGCGAAGGGGGTCTGGAGTAAAGGCGTATGGATAATAGAGTTCGCAAGAAAATTCAACACCGGTTACGATGATGATGTCCAGCTGGATCCAGGTTCGGGTAAAAAGTATCTTTTCGGCGTTTCTATCAAGAGCTGCTACGGAGAGGTTTTCAACGATACACTGCCCAATCTCTACGGTCAGGGGAGATTATCAGATCCTCTGTACCTGGTGTTCAGATAATGCAGCCCATGCACATTTCCATTCGCTGGGTCCGGTTCATCGGACTCGGTATCCTCGTTGGCATAATAGCCTTTATCAGTATCTTCGGCGTTGTTCAGACTACCAGGATTGATCATGACCTTCGCACCCTGGAAGAGGAACACCGGCCTCTGCTCCGTGAAATAGATAGCCTCCTTGTCATCTTCGGCAACATTACGAACGAATTCGCATTCTTTATTATCCAGGAACAGACTGACCTGAAGCCGCTGCTGGTTAAGGTCAAAACTCTCCTGATCGATATCGAGGCGTTTAAAAAACAGCTTGTTGAGGAAGGAGAGGTTGAACTTACTGATGGTCTTATTATGGCGCTGAAGGAATATAGAGTAGCCATGGTTGCTTATTCCCAGGAGCTGAAGGTTAGAAGGACGGGACAGGCCGTCAGGTCCTGGGAGGGAACCCTTCTTGAGCGGGAAAAACAGATCCGGGAAGTGGCAAACGCCCTGAAGAATCACGTTTACGAGAGCATGACGGATGTGGAAAACGAAATACTTGCCCGCACCAGCCGGACGAGACAGCTAGGTTCGATCCTGGGCATCCTGGGAGTGCTGGCTGGCCTGGTTGTGGCAACTCTGCTGCAAAGGGCTCTGGCAATGCCCATAAAGAACCTTATCGGAGTTTCCAGGGCCATAGCTGAGGGAGACCTGAGCCGCGACGTCGGAAGCGCAACCGATGATGAGATAGGAGCTCTTTCCACGGCTATTTCAACGATGCTGCAGAATCTGCGGCGTATAGTTGGTGAAATACAGAAAACTTCAAAAAAGGTGGACGAGGTAGCCAGCGATCTGGAGAGGCACACAGACGAAGTTTCCAAGGGTGCATCTATCCAGGGCGATGAGATCATGAAAGTCTCTGGCGCTGTCAGGGAGATGGACAGGATCGTAGGAGAGGTCAGCTCCCAGTTCGAAAATCTTTCCTCGGATTTGAACGACTCCTCATCCTCAACACTGGAGCTCAAGTCCTCGATAGATGAAGTATCTGCCTTTGCAGACCAGCTTGCCTCAGAGGTTGAGAAGATCTCTTCTTCGCTGATCGAGATGGACGCAAGCATGAACCAGAATGTGGAGCACCTGGATTCCCTTTCCGCCTCCTCGGAGCAAACTGCCACTACGGCTGAAGAGCTTGCCGCATCCAGTGCCGAGGTAGGCAGGTTCGCGCAGGAATCCCGCCAGCTTGCAGAAGATGTC
>QIFJ01000220.1 GCA_003229755.1 Pseudomonadota bacterium | reverse complement strand
GTCGCGTTTTCAGTTTCCTACCAGCCGGACATTGTTCACCTCCCCCGGATGCTGGAAGCAGGGAAGGCGGCGACACCTGCTCCCCGAAAGAGTCGTCCACTGCTGGTGGGTGGAGGGGTGGCTCTAACGATGAATCCGGAGCCGGCTGCTCCTCTTTTTGATGTTATAGCCATAGGTGAATCTGAGCCCTTTCTGGAGAGCTTGACAGAACTTCTCCTGTCCAACAGCCGGGAGGGAGGATCTGAGGACCTCATCCATCAATTAACCTCCCTCCCCGGCGCCTATACACCCTCTCTTTACAAAACAGAAGAGTCCGAAGACGGCCTGATACTGTCTCATCCAGTGCGCGGTGCAAGCGCCACCGTTCGCCGAGTGTTTCTGGAAAGCCTGGATGCTGATCCGGCGCGGCCAGCTGTGGTCACTCGTAATACTGAATTCGGGAACATGTATCCCTTGGAAATATCCAGGGGGTGTCCGGCAGGATGTGCTTTCTGCGCGGCGACCGTCGTCTGCAGTCCAGTGCGGTTTCTGGGAAAAGAACGGTTCATCGAAGAAGTGGAGATCGGCCTGAGGTACAGGAAGAAGATCGGCCTGGTGGGAACGGCTGTTTCCTACCACCCCGACCTTCTTGATCTGGGAGGAGAGATCCATAAAAGGGACGGAAGTTTTTCTCCATCTTCAATACGGCTGGAGCGTTTGAGTCCGGAATTGGCCGGGCTTCTGGCACAAAGCAGACACAGGACTGTCTCCATAGCTCCGGAATCGGCAAGCGAAAAGCTGAGAGCTTTCATTGGAAAAGGAGTTACCGACTCGGCTATCATAAATGCAGTGGATATTCTCCAGAGTGCCGGGATCCCCAACCTGAAACTTTATTTCATGGTCGGGCTGCCGGGAGAAGAGGATCCTGACGTTCTCGGAATCATTGATATGGTAGATAGTATCCGCACACTTATGATCAGGCATGGCCGGAAAAAGGGACGTGTGGGGACGGTTTCCGTCAGTATCAATCCATTCGTGCCGAAACCCCACACAGCCCTGGAGCGCTTTCCCATGGCAGAGGAGACTGTACTTTCCGGGCGGATCAGGAAAGTCAGGAATGGACTGAGACGTCTCGGCGGCGTAAAAGTCCAGGCTGGTTCGGTCCGGGGTGCGTACCTGGATGGACTGCTCTCCCTGGGTGACAGGCGTATCACAGAGTCCCTGGGAGATATCCCCCGATCAGGTATGTCCTTAAAGAGGCTGGACAAGTTGATCCCGAACGCGTCACAGATCCTCCTGGCAGAACGGTCCGGGAAACTCCCCTGGCATTTTATAAAAAAATAGGGTATCTGGATCATCTCCCGGTTAATTGGTGGGGTTTCAAATTGTGAATTCATATGACCGGGCTTTTGGGTGTAATCACTCGCCTTCGCAACCCCCTTTGGGGGCTACCCATGACACGGATATTCAGTCCAAGGACCCACGACCCAGGCTAAAGCGACTCACCCTCTCCTAACCTCTCCCCTCAAGGGAGAGGAATAAACGCCGACACTCCGGCACGCCGTTACCCCGATATGTTTCATGTACTCCCGAGCAGGCAAGTGATTGCACCCAAAACCAGACAGTGGTTTTGGGTTGCCAGTCTTGAAAAAATACCAGATAATCCCCTATTCATTATTATGTCGGATTCTGAGGAGAATAGATGAGCCCATTGCGGGTAGCAAAGAAACTGTGGCCCAGGCGGAAGAAGATAATCCTTGCGTCAGGTTCACCCAGGAGAAGGGAACTCCTGGAGCTCACCGGCCTGAAATTCGTGGTCGAGCCTCCCGATATCAACGAGAGCAAGAACGAGAATGAAACTCCCAGAGAGCATGTGGAGAGGCTTGCTCAGGCCAAGGCGGCCAGTGTTGCCCAGGGACATCCTGATGCGATTATTCTGGCGTGTGATACGGCAGTCATCCTCAATGGAAGAATAGTACTTGGGAAGCCTGAGAATAAAAAGGACGCCAAGGAAATGCTGGAACAGCTGGCCGGCAAGGAGCACACAGTTGTTTCAGCGGTGGCCGCGATCTGGTTGAGAAAGAGAAGGCAGCATGTTGTTACGGTAGAGACCAAAGTCCGGATGAAGCAGCTGGAGGACTGGGAGATCCAATGGTACCTCGGCTCGGGTGAACCCCTTGACAAGGCTGGAGCCTACGCCATTCAGGGGCGCGGTTCTATCTTCATTGAAGGTATTGTTGGATCCTATACTAATGTTGTCGGCCTGCCGCTTATGGAGTCTGTATTGCTTTTACGCTCGTTTGGGATAAAGCTGTAACTCCCTTGGTTGAAAGTTAAAAGTTGAAAGTTGAAGGTTGAAAGTTATATGTGGGAACAATTCATGTTACGAATTTATCAACTGAATTTGAATTAATCCAATTTCCAATCTCCAATTTCAATTAATCCGTAACTATTTTTTACTTATTTTTTCAAATTTCGCCTGAAGTTCCTCTTTTGTTTCCTCATGATCAGGATCCGGCACGCAGCAATCCACCGGACAGACCTCAGCACATTGTGGTTCGTCAAATGATCCGATGCACTCGGTGCACAGGGCCGGATCAATAATATATATTTCATCGCCTTCCGTTATTGCCTGGTTAGGACACTCCGGCTCGCAGGCGCCGCAGTCTATACATTCCTCGGTTATGATCAATGCCATTAGTTCCTCCTTTTTTCAGAATGTTCGGTTATGTTTTTATTTTAGCAGCTTTTTCCCGTAAATAAAATTTTCAGCTTCAGGATGACGTTATGTGTGATGAGTAATTAGTGATTAGTGGAACGGTAATAAACTCTTAACGCAGGGGGCCGCAGGCCGCCCATACGGGCGGACCGCAGAGAATCACAGAGAAAAACCTGGGTTTGGGTTTTATCTAAAGAGATAAGAACTTGTAACTCAGTGCAGCCACTTTCAGGCTGCTCCGCTTTATTGCTTTAACAGGAAAAGTTTATAGATTGTTGGTTTCCCCCGCGGTTCCCTGCGCTCAGGGCTGAATAGCCCTCTCTGCGGCCCCCTGCGTTAGAGCGGTTATTGTTTTTCAATGTTTTAATGCTCTAATTTCTAATGCTCTAATGTTCTAACTCCAATTTCCAATTTCATCCTCAACTGATATAAAGAAACTCTATGCAGACAATTTCCAAAAATATCGATCAGTTAAAAGAGAAGATTGCGGCCGCGGCCGTAAAAGCTGATAGGGATCCTGAGGATATTCTGCTCCTTGCAGTAAGCAAGACAATTCCGACAGACAGGATCAAACTTGCAAGGGAGGCTGGGCAGATAGACTTCGGTGAGAACCGGGTTCAGGAAGCCAGGGAGAAAATACCGGAGCTTCCGGAAGATATAACATGGCACCTGGTGGGACACCTTCAGCGGAACAAGGCAAAGTACTGCCCGGCGCTCTTCGACTGGATCCATTCTGTTGATTCCGTTACCCTGGCAAGGGAGCTTGGCAAGCGCTATGAGGACAGGGGAAAGACGTGCAAGGCTCTGGTCCAGGTGAACGTCTCAGGTGAAGAGTCCAAGTTCGGATGCCCTCCAGGTCTTGCCGAGGAGATCTTTACAGCGATTCTGGAAGAGAATTTCCTTGAAGCTGTTGGTCTTATGACCATGCCCCCATTTTCCAGCGATCCGGAGGATTCCAGACCGTATTTTGAGAAGCTGAGAGAAATAAGGGATGGACTGGCAGGCAGGGGCTATGCCCAGGAGAACCTGAACGAGCTTTCCATGGGGATGAGCGGGGATTTCGAGGTTGCCATAGAGGAGGGAGCTACGATCATAAGGATCGGAACAGCTGTTTTCGGTAAACGGAATGGCTAGTCCCGGCAGCGATAGGTCAGCAGAGGCTGAGGCGATCTTGAAATTCCAGATCGACAGGAAGGACCTTCACATGATCGTTCGGTTGACAGCCGCACAGCGCTCCTTCCGCAAAATGGCCCCCTACTTTATCGCAGGCTTCCTGTTCATTGGTCACGCGGCCGACGGTAATTACCTCAAGGGACTGGTCTGGGGTGCTGGTGTTGCCGCGCTTTTCCTGGGCCTGTCCCGATTCCTCTACCTTCTCCATGTGTATCTGGGAAGTAACGAAAGCTTTCTGGTTCCCCAACAGCTTGCCCTTTTCCCGGACGAACTGGTTGTGGAGAGTGAGAATTCCAGAGAGGTATTCCCAAAGCCGGGGTTCAGTGATGTAACCGAGGGGAAAGGCTACCTGGTATTGAAGAGGGATGACGGAACCAGCCTGATCTTCATCGAAAGGAGCTTTGAAAAGCCAGGGCAGTATAAGGAACTAAAGAATTGGATGCGTGGCGAGTGAACCTAGGCTATAGGCTATCGGCGGTAGGCTATAGGTTAAAAAAGTACTACAATAACCGCATTCATCCTCTCCCCTGGTGGGAGAGGACCGAGGAGAGGGGGATATCCTACCACCCTCCCCTTTGTCCCCTCCCATCATCAGTCTTCGCTAAAGCTACGACCTGACAAGAGGGAGGGGAGTAAACACCGTTTCCCCGGTTCATATTCTTACTTTTTCCCTAACTCAGCTGACCTGCGAGTCGCAGCCTCAACAGCTTTTATAAGAGTCTCCGAGAAACCTCCCTCATCAAGTGCCTTCAGGCCGGCGATTGTTGTACCGCCGGGGGAGGCAACCATGTCTATCAGCTCTTCAGATGATCTGTTTGTCTCCGAGAGCATCCTTGCCGCGCCGTAAACCGTCTGCAATGCCAGTTGGAGAGCCTCCTTTTCCGGAAGTCCCATCCTGAGCCCTCCCTCGGCCAGAGCTTTTGCGGCAGTGAAGATATAGGCCGGACCGCTTCCGGACAGGCCGGTGACGGCATCCATGTGTTCTTCCGGCAATATGAGGCAAAGACCCAACGACTCGAATATGGTCCGGGTCCAGGCCAGCATCTCGTTATCAGCCCCCTTCCCGGGACTGATAACCGTGGCACCCACTTCCAGCAGGGCCGGTGTGTTGGGCATAGCCCTTATTACAGGCGTTGCCTGCAGGTGTTTTTCAAGAAACTCAAGAGTAACTCCAGCAGCAATTGATACGACCAACTGCCGATCTGATATCGCTCCTCTAAAGTTATCGAGCACATCCATCATGTCCTGGGGCTTTACGGCGATGATGACAGTTCCGGCCTTCTGCGCTACCTCCCTGTTATCGTCTGTGATCATAGGTCCATAATGAAGCCTCAGAAGGTTGCGGCGCTCTTGTCTGGGTTCCGATATCAGGACCTTTCCTGCCTCTAGTATATTGCTGCGTATTATTCCCGCAAGGAGGGCTTCGGCCATATTCCCCCCGCCTACGAATCCTATTGAATCTCTGTAGTTCACTGGCAACCCCTTTCTGCTCATTGGTTTTTTTCCTGAGGCCTAATGTATATTCCGTACGGTTATTCGTCAAATTCAGAAATTGGGAAGATTGCTGGGGTCAGGTCCTGCCTTCTTACCTTTTTGGAAAATCGGTTGTAAATTGTACAAAGGTAAGAAGGCAGGACCTGACCCCAACCTGATTGACAATTATCCCTATCACACCTATACTTATGGCCGTTAGCTGAACAATTACTGGAGGTTTGTACATGTTCGCGGTAGGAAACTTCATCTCGGCTCTGGCCACAGTCATCGATATCGTCCTGAACATCTACATGATACTCATCTTTTTCAGAGCTATCATTTCGTGGTTTTCACCCGATCCGTACAACTCGCTGTATCAGTTTTTGATCAGGGTTACCGAACCGGTGCTCCGTTACATAAGAAAATTCATTCCCGCCAGCTTCGGGATGATGGATATTTCCCCGGTCATAGCTATCCTGATCATTATTTTCCTGAGGGTCTTTCTCGTCCAGACCCTGCACGGCATCGGGGCTTCCATGAGGTGAAAATCATTCACCGTTAGTTTGCGGTCTGAGTGAAATCCGTCCCCGCGGGGACTTGAATAGAAATTGATGGACTGCCGGGCAGGCAGACCATGCAGAAAGGGGGAACAAAATGCGACTATCACCCCTGGATATCCAGAGCCAGCAGTTCAGGGTCAGGATAAAAGGTTTTGACCCGCGTGAAGTCGAGATCTTCCTGGAGCAGGTGGCCAACGAGTTCGAGGAGCTTGTCCGTGAGAACGGCAAGCTGAAGGAGAAACTCGCAAGGCTCACAAACCAGTTCGAGGAACTCAAACAGCGAGAGCAGACCCTCAAAGAAACGATGATGACCGCGCAAAAGGTTACCGAGGACATGAAGGCTAACGCTAGGAAGGAAGCAGAGATGATCCTGTCCGAGGCGGAACTTAAAGCGGAAAAAATGATCGAAGATTCTCACAGGAAAGTCGCGAGCATCAGCGATCAGATAATTGAGCTCAAGCGGCTCCGCGTTCAGTTCGAAACCCAGATCCAGTCAGCCGCGGAAAGTCACCTGAAGATCCTGAAAATCAGCACAGAGGCCATTGATGAAGAGCTGGCGAGAACCGACAACATAAAATATCTGGTGAGTAAGGATAAAGAGTAGTCCTCGTATGAGGACAGTTCCACGTTCCAGGTTCCACGTTCCAGGTTAATAACATCACGGACATTGAACAATGAAAGCCATGACGGTCACGCAGAGCGTGGCCGTTTTTGTATTACAATCCTAAGAGCCCAGAGCCTGTTTATTAACTAATATCTTGACTAAGAACCTCCATCCAAATAAATTCAAAGGACTTTACGGGGGGAGTAACAGTTACCTGACAATTCAAATAGCCACGGCTGATGAAAGAGAAAAACAGTATAAGAATAACGGTTCATGTCAAACCTCGCGCTTCTGTAAACAGAGTGGAGGGATGGGAGAACAATGTGCTTGTGGTCAGGCTGACGTCTCCTCCTGTAAATGGTGCTGCGAATAAAGATCTTTTAAAGCTTCTTTCGAAAAAACTTGGTATTGCAAGAGGCAAGCTGAAAATAGTGGCAGGACTAAGGTCGCGTTCGAAGATCGTGGAAATTGACGGGATCACCCGGGACCATCTGAGAGAGGTTTTTCATTGAAGCGGCCCGGATTGCCGGTATGTGTATCTCTCCTGTCCGCAATGATCCTGATGGCGATCTTCGTCCCGGTTGGAAAAACAGCGGATTCGCGCTGGCTGATGTTGGAAAAACCGCCGTTGAAGATCAGGTACCATGAGCCAGCCGAATCATTCGCCAGGCAGGTTCTGTCCAAATCCGTGATCTTCCTGGCGGAAGTCGAGAAAGTTCTCCGGCTTCCCGCCCGGGGGCCGTATGTAATTGTCCTGACCGGGAGCAGGGAGGAATTCGTGAGGCTTCAACCCGCGTCAACGCCGGGACCTGAGTGGGCAGGAGCCCTGACATATCCGCAACTGGGTCTGGTTTTCCTCATGACCCCCGGGGCACTGGGAACCGCGGGTAGAGGGTACTGGTCTTTACTTCAGCATGAGATGGTACACCTTGTTATGGGAGAGGCTGAGTTCGGGCAGCCAGGAAGAGTCCCTCGCTGGCTCAGCGAGGGAGTAGCCACATATATTGCCGGTGAAATGAGGCTGCCGAGACTTCTTCACCTTTCATGGGCGCAAATAACCGGTAGCGCCATTCCCTTTGAGCAACTTGAAAGAAAGTTTCCTGAAAAACCGGCCCTGGCGGAAGCCGCGTATGCGCAAAGCTATCTCTTCGTGCAGTTCATAATGAGAAAATACGGCCAGGAAGCCGTTGGCAAGCTGGTTGCATCTGTTATAAGGGAAAGAAATATGGATCAGGCTGTCTTTGCAGCCTTTGGCGTATCATTGGCCGAATTGATGACGGGATTTCAGGATTACGCAAAGGTCAAGGCAACCTGGATCCCGGTCATTACCAGCTCGGCGACTGTATGGGGGGCAATAACTCTGCTGTTTCTTCTCACCTACGTCCGCAAGCGTGTTGCGGGTTTCAGGGTTCTCAGGGAATGGGACCTGGAGGATGAGCAGGACAGTAGATCCGATCTCGTGGAGGATGATACGAGTGAGAAAAAACGCCCCACTGTCCATTAGGTTGATCTCAGCGTTTCTGATCCCCATTTACACTTTCATAAATATTATACCCGGGTCGGTCTGTGCCGGTGAAAATTCCATTGCCGTTCTTGAATATGGAACAGGTACAGGCAGCCTGGCGTCCGATCTCTGGCGTGAAACAGTGGCGATGATAGGTAACGATCCCTTTCTGCTGGTGAAGGACGATGATGTTATCACCGGAGCCCTGGAAAGCTGGAAGCAGGAGGTCTCGGACAGAAAAGAGGCTACAAGGGCTCTATTCCTTGCATACCGCGGGAAAGTGAACGGTCTTGTGGATTCGGCATGGGGCCATTACTTCAGCTTCAGGTTCGACGATGTTCTCAGATCTGTAAGGGATGCTGACAGATTTCTGGATATGGTATCTGATACTGCGCTTCAGTCGGAGCTCCTTTTTGAACTTCTGCTTCTGGAGGCGATGGCGGTAAGGGCTATTGAGAATGATACTTCCAGTAAACCGTTCACCAGGGCGGCCAGATTAAAGTCAGACGCACGGCTGCCTGAGGAAAAATATTCACCGCAGATCATAAGGGCCTTCGAAAAAGCGGTGAAAAAGGAGTTGTCCGGCGCGCGTTCTACTGTTTCCATCAACGGCCGGCCATCCGGGGCAAAAGTGTTGATAGATGGCAAGATGGCAGGCGTATCGCCCCTTTCAGGATATGAGGTCACACCTGGCAGCCATTTTCTGGAGTTTGGCTTTGAGGGATACGAAACACACAGGACGAGGATCTCTGCAAAGGATTGGGAAGCATTAACTGTCAACTACACTCTTGAACCATCAGGGCCCTCAGGAAATACGGCAGAGTATTTTCTCGGGAGGATAAAAGACGGAGACACAGCATCTCTTAATGAACTGCTTCTCCGGACAGGTGTCGGGCACATACTTTTCACAGCAGAAGAAGATGCTGTACTGATGACATGGCTCATCGGGCCCGGCGGCAGAATACTCGACAGCAGAATTACACCAACAGGGCCGGCAACGGAGCCCTCACCCGCGGATCTGTACTCCATGCTCCTTCCCCTCAGAGTTCAGCGGGAGGAAATAACCGATCTGAAAAGTCTGTACCTTAACGTGCCTCCGCTCCAGATCGGGCTTGCGGAAGCAGAGAAAAGAGACAGCCCGGTGAAGTGGTACACATTGCTGGGAGGGATTATTCTGATCTCACTTGCAGCCGGAGCAGCCCAGGGCGAAAGAACCAGCCAGGTGGAGGTTGCATGGTGAGACCGGTCCTCCATTTCCTGTACACAGTATTGACAGCCGCGATCCTGCTGACCCTGGCTGGGTGCGGCGGGGCCGGATCCGACGGCAGCGTCCGGCTGAGTCTCAACCTCCCCGCCGGTTGGCAGAACCGCCTTGATATGAGCGTACTTTCATCTTCTGCGGGAACCCCATATATAGGATCCATCAGAGTTCAGATAACGGGTGCCGGAAGCAATGAGTCGGTTGAGGTGCCTTACAGCGACAGGAGAGCTTCAGTGGGCGGTTTCACGCCAGGTGGAGGATATACTATTACAGTGCAGGCGGTAACCGGGGGGACGGTTATAATGGAGAAAACCCTTCAGGGAGTGACCCTGCCCGAGGACCGCAGCCTGGACCTGGATGTAAACCTTATCGAATCCGGTGGCTTTTCCTACGCCGGTTCACTGTTATATACCCGCCTCCAGCACTCCGCGGTACTGTACAGCAGCGGTGTGCTCGTCCTGGGGGGGAACCTCTCTACAGGTGTTATGGAGAGTATCGCTTTTTCCGGCGAGGGATTCAGTATGTCGGCCTTTGCGGGCAGCCTTATATATCCCAGGACAGGCCAGAAAGCCTTCCTTAATTCCCAGGGCGACCAGGTCCTGGTTTTCCTGGGAAGCCAAGGCCAGGAAGACAGCATCTACGAAGTGATCGACCTGGTGAATT
>QIFJ01000248.1 GCA_003229755.1 Pseudomonadota bacterium | reverse complement strand
CTTTATCCAGAGGGAGTGGAGATGGATGCTGAACGATGGTAGATCCAAGGAACGAAAAAGCTTAAAAAGCAGGATACGTCCCCAAGGTTTTTCTCGGAAGGTCACTGATAACTGGCTGATTGAATACAACGAGATCAGGCCCCATGAGTCTCTCGGGAACCTGACTCTGGAAGAGTATCGGAAGGCAAATAAATCTGAGGAAAACCAAACTTCACCGTGGCACTAAAAAAGGGATGTTTACATACCAACGTATAGCAATTCCGAAGCTCGCCAGGGGGTGACATGGTGGGAGGGTTCCCGGACTCATGTCTCCCCTGCGGGTGGAGGAAGCTAAAGTAGAGGAGTTGGTGTCGAAAATCCCATAATGCTCCTTTACAAACCACCTTGGCTCTTGTAGATATTTAGTGCAAACTGGCAGAACTTCTCCCAACTTGTGAAGTCATACCACCAGATATAATGGAGCTCTTCGATCCCCTCTTCCTTTAACCTAGTGGACACTTCAGAAAGCATCTGGAACAGTCCGTTGACGCCCGGACTCTCGGCGCACAGTTGGTTATCCTTAATGGTTACGCCTTCAGCCCCAAGTCTATAGGTAGGATGCCCCATGTCAGCATTGTGGAAGCCCACACCTTCACCCTGTTCTATCAGGGCTTTCAATCCTTGATATAAGTACTCCATGTCGGTAAAACTGAAATTCTCGAACCTCTTTTTGCTCATATTTCTCCCCCTTTACAGGTTTACAGGTGAGGATTAAACATTATACGCTGGCAGGGTGATTATCAAGGGCTCGCTCTGGACATCCTGAGTCAGAGAGAACCGGATCCTGGGAGGGAGAACGTCCGAAGTTGCATCAGACCTTAAAAGAGAGGCGGGGGGACAATTATTGCACCCCAAAAAGAGGAGCTGGACCCGAAGTTACACAACACCCTAAAGACTGGGAGAAGGCCGGATCACCCGAAGTTAGGGCAGGCCAAAAAGGGAGCCTAGTGAAGCCTCGTTTGTTCCCTGGGGCGTTCCCTAAGACCGGTTACAAGAAGCAAGGGGCCACAGATAACGCTGTAACCCCTTTAACCCCTTGATATTGCTGGCACGCCCGGCAGGATTCGAACCTGCGACCTACGGATTAGAAGTCCGTTGCTCTATCCGGCTGAGCTACGGGCGCATAGCGGTTTCTTCAGGAAACCGCAGTCGAAGTGCGTGGTCGAAGTTCGAGGTAATATATACAGCTACGCACTTAGTACTTCGACTTCGGACTGCTTTTCTCTTTTCCTCCAGAAAAGAGAAAAGCTGGTCGGGGCGAGAGGATTTGAACCTCCGACCTCCTGCTCCCAAAGCAGATGCGCTACCAGGCTGCGCTACGCCCCGAACCGCGCTACTTTACAATATTAACTTAAATTTTCAAGGTTTTCTTCGATATCCGGAATTCTTCTGGCCATCGCTGTAATCGCCCTGGCTCTGTGGCTCACGGCATTTTTTTCATCGGGCCCCATCCGGCCGAAGGTCATTCCGGCAGGCTCATAGAAGAAGACCGGGTCATACCCGAAACCGCCTGCACCCTGCTTTTCCCTGGTGATCCTGCCTTCAACCGTGCCGTCTGTCTCCCATGTTCTACCACCCGGCATGGCCAGGCAGATCACGCACAGAAACCGGGCAGTTCTCTTTTCGTCAGGAACGTCTTCCATCCTTTTCAGCAGAAGAGTGTTGTTGGCAGCGCTATCTCCGTCTGTTCCGGCATAACGTGAAGACCTGATTCCCGGTTCGCCGCCGAGGGCGTCCACTATCAGCCCCGAATCATCAGCCAGGGCCGGCATGCCTGACCATTCCGCGATCGCCAGCGCTTTTTTTCGCGCGTTTGCAAGAAAGGTCTTCCCGTCCTCGATGACTTCCGGCGGTTCGCCCTCCAGGTAGTCCAGGGGGAAAACTTCAAGGCCCGGGCGCTCTAGTATGTCCCTTATTTCCTTTATTTTGCTCTGACTTTTTGTAGCTAGTAGTATCTTCATTTTGAGGTGTTCAACGTTTTTTTTGATCCAAGATCGGCCACGCCTATGCGTGGAGTTTCAGGTTCCAAGTTTCAGGTCCCATGTTACAGAGACCCACCCTCCCCCTTCCCCTCCCCTCAAGGGAGGGGTGTAGATATTAGTAACCTCTCCACTTCGACAGGCTCAGTGCAGGCCATCAAGGAAGAGGGATTTACACCCTTACACCGACACGCCGGTACTTCGTTACGCATAAAGACACCGATTCTCCGTTTCACCGGTTCCCCGATTCCGCTTTATCTATACCTGGGGCCTGGGTCTTGGGTCCTGGGACCGCATCATTGGAGACAGTTATTTATGGAGGTCTCCAATGATGCTCCTCTGCCACTTGATAAGTTTCTTGATCCCCTTAGCCCCCTCCTCCACCATAAGATCCAGGTCTTCCCTGCTGAAAGTAGTCCCCTCGCCGCCGCCCTGGATCTCAACAATACGGCCGCTTCCGGTCATGACCAGGGTCAGATCCACATCAGCCTGTGAGTCCTCAATATAGGACAGGTCAAGAAGTATCTTCTGATCCACTATCCCCACACTTACAGCTGCCATGAAGTCCTCAACAGGTATCTTCCGGATCTTCTTTCCCTTCTGCATGTTCCTCAGGGCATCCACCAGGGCAATAAAGGCGCCGTTAATAGCGGCAGTTCTTGTGCCCCCGTCCGCCTGGATGATATCGCAGTCTATCCACAGCGTCCTCTCTCCCAGCGCAGCCGTATCCACAACCGCCCGCATGGTGCGGCCTATCAATCTCTGGATCTCGGAAGCGCGGCCGGCTGTCCGTGTTACTGTGTCCCTTGTGATCCTTTTCTGGGTGGATCTCGGGAGCATAGCGTATTCAGCAGTTACCCATCCCTGCCCCGTACCTTTCAGGAAGGGGGGTACACGTTCCTCAACCGATGCGCTGCAGACCACCCTGGTCTTTCCCATTTCCAGCAGAACGCTTCCCTCCGCGTGCATCAGATAGGGCCGTTCGATCTTCAGTTCCCTGATCTGGTCCGGCTCACGGCCGTCGGGCCTGATCAGTTCCCCGAGCTTGTAGGTCAAGTCGGACACGTCAATCTCCCTCCTCAAGTGTTACCCGGGTTACATTTTCCAGTTCCTCATTAAGGAAGATCCGCCCCACATCGGTAAACTGCGTGGGCGAATCGGAAACTTCAAAGCGGACAGAACCTGTTTCAGTGCCTGTCACACCGGTCTTGCTTTCCACATATTCCCTGACTTCCATACTGGTTTCGTCAGCCGAATCGATTAGAATCACGTCGTCTCCCATTATCCTGGAAATAATACTCTTCAACATCGGATAGTGGGTGCATCCCAGGACCAGCGTATCTACTCCCTGAAGTATCAGAGGTTCAAGGTACCTGTTCGCTATTTCGAAAGTAACATCGTCATCCAGCAGCCCTTCCTCAACCAGCGGCACAAAAAGCGGACATGGAGCCGCGACAACCTTTATTTCAGGATCGATGCTCAATATCGCTTGCTGGTAGGCTCCGGAGGAGATCGTGCCCCTGGTTCCTATTACCCCTACGACACCACGTTTTGTTACTCCGGCAGCCGCCCTGGCGCCCGGCTCAACAACACCGAAGACCGGAACATCCAGGCCGTTTCTTAACCTGTCCAGGCTGTAGGCAGATGCCGTATTGCATGCAACCACGATGGCGTTAACATCCCGCGATATCAGGTAGTCGGCTATCTGCAGGCTAAAACGTGTCACGGTCCTGGCCGACTTGGTACCATATGGAACCCTGGCTGTATCTCCGAAGTACAGAATTGATGCCGAAGGCACCTCCCTCCGCACTGACCTGTATACAGTGAGCCCGCCAATTCCTGAATCGAATATACCCAGTTTGATAAATTTACCCTTCTGCTTAAAAAAGTTAAACGTAAAAAGTTGAATGTTGAATGTTCAGTCCTCAATGTTCGATGTTCAACCTTCAACCACGCCTATGCGTGGAGTTTCAAGTATCAAGTTACAGAAACTCACCCTCTCCTAACCTCTCCCCTCATCAGTCTTCGCTAAAGCTACGACCTGACAAGAGGGAGAGGGATAAACCTTCAACTTTCAACGTGACCTGGAACCTGGAACTTGGAACCTGGAACTTTTACTAACACTACCAGCCCCCCGCCAGCAGCTGAACCTTTCCGAGAAGCGGTCTGCTTATATCCACGTGCCCCGCAAGCGTCTCGGACTCCCTCCCGTCGATCAGGAGCTGTACCTTGCCTATTTCAGCAAAGTTCTCAGTGAGAGTATTAACGATGGAGTAGATAGTGAGAAGCTCGGTCCAGGCACCGCCCACATGATTTGCGGCAATAGAAGAAGTAAAATCCACATAAGCCGTTCCGTCTTTGACGAACATACTTCGTATTTGAACTCCCTCAGGAATAGTTTTAGTCAGGTGCTTCTTTTCCGGTCCGGAAAGCAGACTCTCAATAGCGCTGCGGACTAGAGCATCGATGAAACCGACCGGGATCTCTCTTCTTTCGAGGGCAAGCCTGCTTCCCTCCCTGTCGGTGAAATAAAGGTCAATGGTGAGCATTTCCTCCGTAGTTGGCACAGATACGGATGGCTCAAGCGCTGACAGCCCATCCCGTTTCTGCTGGATCGAGCGGTAAAAGAGCAATGCCGATACGGACGCGGCGATAATAATGACCAACAGAACAGTTACGAGACGGCCTTTTTTCAATTCACCGACCCCTTAATTCGCCCCGTATCAGGCTCCTGTTGTAATCGGAAACAGCTTCAAAGAGGGACCTGGCTAAACGGGTCTGGTAGGTTTCCCGGTTCAGCTTGATCTCCTGCTCCGGATTGGTGATGAAGCCCACCTCCACCAGTGTTGCTGGCATCCGAGCTCCCATGAGGACTGCTAAAGGTGCCTGGCGTACGCCCCGATCACGCCCGCCAGCATTTTTTACCAGGTTCTGCTGTACACGTGCTGCCAGTTCGCCGCTCTGATTGATATACTCTAATTGAGCCATATCCCATAATATGGCTTCAAGAAGAGCTTCTTCTCCCTGTTCACCTTCAACTCCCAGCGATCTGTTCTCCAGAAGAGCCACCTGAGAGGACTCAAGGTCGGTGGCTGAAAAACTCAGATAGTAGGTCTCATAACCCCTGACCGATCTTCTGAACGCCGCATTGGCGTGGATACTGAGGAAGAGCTCTGCCCTGTTGTTGTTCGCTATAGCCGTTCTCTCCTTCAAACCCACGAAATAGTCGGCGGTCCTGGTCAGCACTACCTTCACTCCGAGGTCTTCCTCCAGCATCGTCCTCAGCTTCTGGGATATGGAGAGTACCAGGTCTTTCTCCTGTGTTCCGGTGCCGCCCTTTGCTCCCTTATCCCGTCCGCCGTGTCCCGGATCGATCACAACAACTTTCAGGCCTCTGGGCACCAGTTTTTTCTTCTCGGGGGGAAGGAGCTTATCCCTGTCAATAAATGCCGCAAGCCTGACCAGGCCCTCCGGATCCACCCCTTCAAAAGCTCCTGTTCCCTCTTCACCCAGCAGTACCGTGCTGCCCTTCTCGTCAACGGCAGCAGATCTTCCAAGCAGGGCGGGTAGAGCCTTCGTCAGGAAATCTGTCGGAACCAGTATATTACCTCCCTCTGTTCTCATGGGCGTGGATAGAACTTCATATGCGCCTTTTGAAAGGATGAGGGGAGAATCGATCATGAGACGAACCGACCCTTTTTCCCCCACCAGGTCAAGCCTCTCACCGAGAAAATCCATACTTGTTTTCAGGGAAAAGGCAGAGACTATGGAACCGAGTTCAAGGCGGTTTCCGGCGCGCTTTAATACTGCAAAAGGCGAATTGATCATGCCCTTTGACTGGATGACGGAAAGGGGATCGGCCTCGATGGAGACCGTCGAGAATACAACGCTCATAATAAGGGCCAACACCATGACAGATAAAGTAGCCCATCCTCTGACCGCCAATGATCTTCTGCGACGAGTGATCGTGCTCACCTTTATCCTTAAAAATCCCTGGGAAGGAGTCCCGGGAGGTCGGAGGGTGGAATATAGCCCGGCGTATAGCTTCTCCTGGCAGAGCCGTCCTTTCGTTCCAGAGACTTGGCGTACTGCCGGGGGCCTGTCCCTATCTTGAAGCATTCATAAATAAACTTTGTAGAGCCAGGGACTGCCAGCAGCCCGGATTTGAGATCCACCTTGACCATCTCAACACCAGGAGGCGGCGGCGAGAAGGGCAATGCTGTTCTTCCCTTCAGAGCCTTTTTCATGAAGTCGACCCAGATCGGAGCCGCGGCGCGGGAACCTGTCTCGTTAACTCCCAGAGACGCCTCTTCATCAAACCCCACCCAGACACCCGTGACTATGCGCGGTGTAAAGCCCATGTACCAGGCGTCGATCATGTCGTTGGTTGTACCGGTTTTTCCACCGGAGGGTCGTCCCAGGGCTTTTGCGCGCCATCCTGTGCCATGCTGCACGACACCGCGGAGCAGGTTCTGCATAATATACGCAGTGTCCTCGGAAAGGGTCCTGACAAGCTCGGGACCGCCCTGCTCCAGGACCATACCGCCCCTGTCCTCCACCTTCCTGATGCTCCACGGTGTAGCCCGAAGCCCCAGATTGGCGAATACCGAATAGGCCGAAGTAAGCTCAAGGGGGGTTACACCCAGGGAGCCAAGGGCGAGAGACAGGTCCTCGGGCAGGTCCTTTTCCAGGCCGAACCTTTTCGCGTACTGGATCACCGTCTGTAGACCCAGTTTCTGGACAAGCTTTATAGTCACAACGTTCCTGGATTTCGTGATACCTGTCCTGAGTGTTGTGGGACCGTAGAACCTTTCTTCATAGTTCGAGGGCTTCCACTTGAGTTCGACCGCGGGATCGTCGTAGATGATGGGTGAATCGATGATGATCGAGGATGGTGTGAATCCATTATCCATGGCTGCGCTGTAAACGATTGGTTTGAAAGCGGATCCAGGCTGACGTCTTGCCTGGGTAGCGCGATTGAATTCGCTTTTCCTGTAATCGAACCCACCAACCAGGGCAAGTATCTGACCGGTGGGAGCATCGATACTGATAAGTGCCCCCTCGACAACCGGATCCTGGTCAAGGGCAAAGAGCTCACCGCGCTCTGGATCTTTCCTGTTCAGATACTTGACCTTGATCATGGAACCCACGCTCAGCGCCTTCCTTGCATCCTTGACCACATCGTTGACATACTCCACATTCGGGTTTGTGCGCCTGGCCCATTTCATCTCCTCTACCGGCAAATATCCGGAAATGCCCCCCAGATCAAGCTCGGCTCCCTTTCTGTTCACTCTCAGAACAAGGGCTTTTACGGCCTGGCCGTCACTGAAGGGAACTTCATCAGTGATCGTATATGCTGAGTCAATAAGTCCGTTATCAACTCTTATACTCTCCAAGGCCTCGGGGAAGTTTTCGGAGGATACGAATTCCAGGGGTCCACGGAACCCCTGTCTCCTGTCCAGTGCAACCAGGCCACCCCTGACAGCATCCACCGCAGCTCTCTGGAGATCAATATCGAGTGTAGTATAGATCTTGAGCCCACCGCGGTAGAGCTCATCTTCACCATATTTATCGTAAAGATAGCGCCTTACGTACTCCGCGAAATAGGCTACCGGATCGTCTTCAGGCTGATTGTTGGGATCTATGCCCAGCGGCTTGCTGGCTGCATCAGCTTCATCCTGCGGCAGGATGTAGTTCTCCTCGGTCATCCTGGCCAGAACTAGATTACGGCGTTTTATCGCTTCCTGGGGATTTCTGGTTGGAGAGTAGGCGCTTGGAGCCTTGGGAAGACCTGCGAGGAGCGCGGCTTCGTGAAGATCCAGTTCCCAGACATGCTTTTTAAAGTAGTTTTTGGCAGCTGCCTCAATACCGTAACTGCCGAAACCGAAGTAGATCTGGTTGAGATATATCTCGAGAATCTCATCCTTGCTGAACCGCTTGTCCATCCTCCTCGCGAGGATGGCTTCCTTTATCTTCCTGGTGTAGGTCCTCTCCCTGGAAAGAAGCAGCGACTTGGCAACCTGCTGCGTAATTGTACTTCCCCCCTGAACGACTTTATGGGCGCGGATGTTTTTCAGAAAAGCTCTGAAAATACCGATATAATCAAGCCCTTTGTGCTCATAGTAGTTTGAATCCTCAATGGCCAGGATCGCGTCAATAACCATCTTCGGAACCTGATCTATGGAAATCAGCTCCCTGTTCTCAGTGAAGAAGCGGGTTATTTCGTTATTATTCCGGTCGAAAACAATAGTAGGTAACGAGGGCTTGTAATCCTCAATGCTGTTGAGTTTGGGCAATTTTATGCTGAAATATGCCAGTACAGCGATAATAAATATAAGACCTGCCAGAGCTGTGTACATACTCGAGCGGAACAGGAGCTTCATTCTTTTTCTCTTGCGCTGTCTCCCAGTTGGTATCTTTCTGATTCTCAAAGTATTCCCTCTTCTTTCCTCGGTATAGCTGCTTCACCCCCGAACGGAATGTGATAGATTACGTTTCAGGGTTAATCCTGTCAAGGTCGCCTGTTTAATATAGAGACATGGGATTTGAGATAGGCAGGAGGCAGGAGGGAAGAGGCAGAAGTGTGAGCGTAATTGGGCGGAACATTAGAGCATTAGAAATTAGATTATTAGAAATTGGAGTACTTACTTTCACCCCTCCCGTGATGGCCTGCACTGCCTGCCCTGAGCTTGCCAATGGGAACCTGTCGAAGTGGAGGGAACAGCGGGGAGGGTGACACACACTTCGGGTGTGTGCGAAGTGCGTAGGGCAGAGTGTCAGTCGAAGTCGAGTGTAGTGAGGCAGTCATTGCGAGTCACGCCTGCGGCGTGATGCGTTCCGCAGGAGCGACGCGGCAATCTTGTAAGATCGCTTCGTCCCCTTCGACTGAGCTCAGGGTCCTCGCGATGACGTTTCCTGGGACATGGGTCTTGGAACCTGGAACTCCAGCCGAAGGCTGGCAGGGGAGAGGAAGAGTAGGAAAATATGGTACAGTTTCATTTATGAATGACAGGATATACACGAAAATCACAGTTTCTGTTACCCCGGAAGCAGCCGAGGCGGTATCCGATCACCTGTCAACTTCAACAGGCGGTGTTATCATTGACGAATCAATTGAAAGAATACTGATAACTGCCTATGCAGATATTGAAAAATCGGACGGGATTCTTGCAGGCCTGGAAAAATACATAGCCAGCTTGTCCGAGATGGGACTTATTAACCGGGAAGTTTATCTTTCCTCAGAGGAGGTGCCCGAAGAGGACTGGATGGCTGTTTTCAGGTCACAGCATGGTCTCGTAACGATCTCAGAACGTCTGACCGTCAGGCCGTCGTGGTGTCCGCCCGGCGGCGGGATGGAGATCGTTGTGGACCCGGGGCTCGCTTTTGGAACGGGCACCCATGCGACAACCCGGCTGTGTCTTGTCCTCCTGGACCTTGAATTGACACGTAAAACCTGCGACAGGATGCTTGACCTGGGCACCGGCACTGGGATCCTCGCCATTGCCGGGGCATTCCTCGGCGCCAGGGAAGTTCTGGCAGTGGATATCAGCCCAACTGCTGTCTCCGTGGCCGAGCAGAATGCGCTGGACAACAACGTCGCTGAAATTGTAGAAGTCCGAGAGGGAACAATCAGGTCTGTTGCGAACAAATATGATCTTGTAACCGCTAACCTCACAGGAGGTCTCTTAACATATATCTCCCGGGATCTTGCAAACTCCCTTGCCGATGGAGGCACTCTTATAGTATCAGGAATAATGGATGATGACAGGAGCGAGGTCATAGAAACCTTTGCCGAATCGGGTTTGAATTTGTCTGACGAATTAAGTGAAGGGGAGTGGGTAGCGCTCACGTTTGGTAAGTAGTTCCAAATTCCATGTTCCAGGTTCCAGGGAAAATTGAACTAACAACTAACAACCAGGAAAAATGTCACACAGAACATTCTACATCGAGCCGGATAAAGTCCATGGGAAGACCGCGGTTCTAAAAGGTGAAGAACTTCATCACGCCAGGAATGTAATGCGTCTGGGACCGGGGGATGAGGTTGAGCTAGTGGACGGACTGGGGAATATGCACAGAGCCGTTTTCCTTTCCATTTCCTCCGCGGGGGGGGAACTGGAAATAAAATCTACCGAAACCGAGGATGATCCATCATTTTCCCTGGTAATGGCTATGGGGATTGTCAAGGGAGAGCGTTTCGAATGGGCCCTTCAAAAGTGTACTGAACTGGGTGTGACCGCTTTCATCCCCCTGATCACGGAGAGGACCGAGGTCAAACCCGCAAAACCCTGGCCGAGGCAGACACGCCTGGAAAAGACCATAATATCCGCCTGCAAGCAGTGCGGGCGTTCGCGTTTTCCAGTACTCGAACCGCCCGTCATCCTGAGTAACCTGATGCCTTTCGAATACGATCTACCCATCGTTCTGTGGGAATCAGGCTTATCACCGCCCCTTAAAGAGGCCGTCAGTGATATACCAGAGCCCGGTTCGTGTCTTCTTGTGATCGGACCTGTGGGTGGATTTACAGATGGTGAGATCCACCATCTCGTTGAAAAGGGCTTCATAGCCGCCAGCATCGGTCCAAGAATAATCAGAACCGAGACCGCGGCCACTGCCGGAGCGGCAGTTCTGGGCAGCATCTTCGGCGATCTGGGATAAAGGAGCAACTACGTGAGAGGTCAGTGTTCAGTCTGCGGAGCAATCGATTATGGAACCCCATACTGCCCATCCTGTCAGTCCCCGATGGAAAGACTGTCAAGTACAGGCATGCAGGCCGAAACCCCGGCCAGGGAAGTCTCTTACCTGCCGGGCAGCCTGGCCAGCGTCAAGCGCCGGTTCGCCGCCCTGGTGATTGACGATATCATCCTGGCCTTTATAACGATCTTCCTGGCAGTGCTTTCCGGATTCACCTTTACGATCGGCGCCGGGTCATTTCCGGGCAGCGCCTGGGCAACCGCCACGATAGGCACCAGCATCAAGATGATCTACTTCATAGTCTGGCTCACCTATCATACCGTTTTTCTCGGGTCCACCGGACAGACGCCCGGGAAAAAAGC
>QIFJ01000303.1 GCA_003229755.1 Pseudomonadota bacterium | reverse complement strand
CGGAGGACCTACCGGTTATGAGCCGGTGGCTCTAACCAGCTGAGCTATGGGCCCGAAATGTTAGTAACCCTTTTATGAAGCCTTGTCAACCAGGTCCAGCAACCAGGCCCTGGGCTTTGGACTGCGGGCAAAATACTTCCAGTACAAGCCAAACCCCCTCCGCGCTTCGCTTCAGGGTTTTATACCGGTACCATGGCCGGAACCGTGACCAGAACCATTAATGAAAAATTATATAAGGCCGGGTTTTTGTTGAATCACGAAGCGAAGCTAAAAGGGGGTTGCGAAGGCGAGTGATTACACCCAAAAACCCGGCCTTATGGATACAAATTACCTAAATCCCGCCTGCTAATTTGGAGATGAACCTTTATCACGTATCAATCTTCGTAGAAAGGCTTAAGCCTTTTGCAGCGGCTCGGATGCCTGAGCTTCCTCAGAGCCTTTGCCTCTATCTGCCTGATCCTTTCCCGCGTGACTGAGAAGTTCTGTCCCACTTCTTCAAGGGTGTGGTCAGTTCTTTCATCAATACCAAACCGCATTTTGAGAACCTTTTCCTCTCTTGGGGTCAGGGTCTTGAGTATGCCTCTGACCTGCTCTCTGAGGTTGCCCTGAACAACAGCATCTCCGGGAGAGATAACTTTCTTGTCCTCAATAAAGTCGCCAAGGTGGCTATCTTCCTCCTCCCCTATGGGAGTCTCCAGAGAAATAGGTTCTTTGGCTATCTTCAGCACCTTTCTGACTTTCTCAAGCGGCAGTTCCATCCTCTCCGCTATTTCCTCAGGCATGGGCTCTCTACCCAGTTCCTGAACCAGCTGCCTCGATGTGCGAATCAGTTTGTTAATGGTCTCTATCATATGAACCGGTATTCTGATGGTACGCGCCTGGTCGGCAATGGCTCTTGTTATGGCCTGACGTATCCACCACGTTGCGTAGGTGGAGAATTTGTAGCCCCTTCTGTATTCGAACTTGTCAACCGCTTTCATAAGACCGATATTCCCCTCCTGTATCAGGTCGAGGAACTGAAGTCCCCGGTTGGTGTATTTCTTGGCAATGCTCACAACCAACCTCAGGTTTGCTTCCACAAGTTCCTGTTTCGCATCCCGCGCGCGACCTTCCGCGATGCGAATCTTCTCCCCATCATCCATTATCTTATCACAGGACATTCGTGTGTCCTGCTCGATGCTCTTTAGCCTCTTCTTGCACTCCCTCATCTGACGGCGGTACTCTTCTACCTGAACGATGGGCATCCCTGCTTCTTTTGCCACTTCTTTTTCCTCACCATTTCGTGCCCTTCGAAGCATTACCGTCATCCGCCATTCGGTCATTCCAGTCCTTCGCTGTATGCTGTTTATCCTGTTTCTTTCCCTTCGTATCTTGTCCCTTACTGCCGTCACTTTTACTGACAAACGGGCTATCTGCCGACTGTTGAGGCCAAAGTTTTCAATATCCCTTGCAATGTCCCGTGCGACCCGTTTTCGTTTCTTCAGGAGTTCGGCTGCCTTTTTCCCGGATGCCTTGTTAAGCACAAGGTCCATCTCGTCCAGGCGAAGTTTTCTTTTTTCCAGGCGTCTGAATACCTTGAGTACTTCCTTAAGGGCTTCTTCTTCCCTGGCTCTTATTATCTCCGGATCTTCCGGGAGGGTCTGCGCGACCACATTCTCCTCGACACTGTTTTCCCCAAGCTCGCTGTTCTTATCCTCCCCGTTGTTCTTGTCTTCGTCGTCGTTCTCATCCTCGAGATTGTCTTCCTGGCTTGAAAATGTTTCCTTGAACTTGGCCTGGCCGATCTTCAGGCGTTGGCCCAGAACTATTAGTTCCTCAATGCAGATAGGATTTGTCGCTACCGTCTCCAGAACATCATTTTCTCCAGCTTCTATCCGCTTGGCGATCTCAACTTCCCCCTCCCTTGTCAGGAGGTTTATCTGCCCCATCTCCTTCAGGTACAGCCTGACAGGGTCATCGGTACGGCCGGCCATTGTGGTTACCCGGACGACTTTTTTCTCCTTTTTAATGGAGACAACCTTGTCCTCCTTGAGCATGTTTACAGGCAGGCCTGCAGTATTATCCCGGACCTGTGTCTTCTGGTCTGAGTCTACTATTCTGATCTTCATGTCACCAAAGATAGCCATAACCT
The DNA here is from genome assembly GCA_003229755.1 of Pseudomonadota bacterium. Lineage (GTDB taxonomy): Bacteria > BMS3Abin14 > BMS3Abin14 > BMS3Abin14 > BMS3Abin14 > SZUA-178. The sequence goes on along the minus strand of QIFJ01000303.1, from coordinate 7,963 downwards.
CATCGAGCTGAGCGGGTGAGATCAGCTCCTCAGGCAGAGCTTTGTTTACCTCATCGTAGGTGAGGTACCCCTTCTTCTGTCCTTTGGATATGAGATTTTTTATCTCCTTTTTACTTAAGTTTTCCTTCATTCTAATGCTTCTCCTCCTGGTGAAGTTGCAGGCCCGTTATCTTCTGTCGGCGATCCGGTTTTTTTCTGCTTCCGCATGAGTTTTATAAGCTCTTGCCATTTTCTCGTAAGTTTTCCGAATTCCTTTTCGTCGCCTCTTTTTTCGGCTTCGTGAAGCTTCTTTTTCGTTTCCTGGATACTGTTTTCCAGCTTTCTTTTCGCGAACCAACTGAGGCAGTCATCAAGTGCCCTGTCAGTTCCCTCTATCGGATCTTCCAGTGCCCACCCTGAAATCAGATCCTTCATTCGATCATCAATGCTGCTGATCAGATTATCGAATGTAACACCGGAAAAAATCTTTTCAACTATTTTTGACAGTTCGGGGCTTTCCAGATCATCGGGAGAGATCTGCTCTTTCACCTTTTGAGCAGCAACAGGATCCCGGACCATGATATGCAAAAGGAGCTCCTCTCTGCGATGGAGCTTCGGCCCTGGCTCCTGTTCACGTTTCAGGCGCCTTTGATCTCGTGACTTTACGGACGTCAGCCTTGCTCTCAGGTCACCCTGTTCGATCCTGAGTTCGTCTCCAATCTCCTTTAGATATAAGCCCAGAACAACTCTATCTTTAATTTTAGCCAAATACGGAACAATTGCATCAAGAACCTTGAGTCTATCGTCGACACCCTCTTCTCCGAACTGCTCTCTGGCGTCCTCCAGGACAAACGAAATAATGGGCAAAGATTGTGCCGTTTTCTCCAGCAGACGTTCCGGACCCTTTTTTTGAAGATAGCTGTCGGGATCCTCCCCGGGATCCAGGGGAGCAACCCTGCACCGAAATCCCTCCTCAAGGAGGATCTCCCCGCTGCGCATTACAGCCTTTCTGCCGGCTTCGTCAGCATCGAAAAGAAGGACACAGTTAGTTGTCAGGCGGCGAATTCTCCTGGCCTGCTGTTGGGTAAGTGCGGTTCCCAGGACTCCTACCACATTTCCGATGCCCGCCTGGTGAAGGGCTATGACGTCCAGATATCCTTCAACCAGGAGCACCTCCTCAGCTTCCCTTATATAGGGAGCGGCAATATCAATCCCGAAGAGAGAATCACCTTTGTGATAGATCACTGTCTCGGGAGTGTTGACATACTTGGGGAGAGTTTCATCGAGAACCCTGCCACCGAATCCCAGCACTCTTCCTGAAAGATCTCTTATGGGAAACATTATCCTGTTCCGGAAACGGTCATAGGGGTCCTTGCCTTCGCTCTGCACCAGAAGGCCAGACCCCACCGACTCCTTGAGGCTCAGGCCTTCTTTCTTGAGAACCGGGGCCAACGCTCTCCATTCATCAAGTGCGTAACCTATCCCGTAGATCCTGCACGCCTCAGAGTGGATTCCCCTGGATCCAAGATAATTTCTGGCCTGTTCGCCCTCTCTGTCTTTCATAAGTATGTCGTTGAAATAGCCAGCCGCGATCCTGTTTGCCCTGAACAGCTGATCTTTTTCCTCTCTGTCGGGACGCTCCCCTGTGCCTGTCCTTGGCAATTCTATCCCGGCTCTGCCTGCCAGCTTTGTTACCGCCTCTATAAAGGGGAGTCCTTCGTACAACATCACAAACCTTATGATATCTCCGCCGGTGTTACACCCAAAGCAGTGAAAGATCTGCCGAGCCGGATTGACCATAAAGGAAGGGGTCTTTTCCTGGTGAAACGGGCATAGAGCCTTGAAGTTGGAACCCGATTTTTTCAGCGGCAGGTGCTGAGAAACAAATTCCACGACATCGTTGGCATCTTTCACACTCTGTATAGTGTCTTCGTCCCAGCGCAAAAGTACTACTCCCCGACCTGGACCACTGTTACACCAGCTCCGCCTTCTTCAGCCTCACCTGGCCGGCTTGAGACTACTCTGGGATCCTTATTAAGGGATTCAGCAATAGCTTCCCTGAGCCTGCCGGTTCCCTTTCCGTGAATGATCCTCAGCGTTCTTCCGGGTCCCAGGGTGAGCCTGTCCAGCACCACATCAACTGCCCCAAGGGCTTCATAAACGGTAAAACCAAGGAGGTTTAACTCGCCCAGAGCTCCTGAATCCCCCGTATAGCCTGTCCTGGATACTGCCTGCTCGTCTGGTTTGATATCGGTCGAATCCGCCAGGAGAGTAAGGTCGGAAACCGCCACCTTCATCCTGATCCCGCCGGACTGCACCGCTACATCCTTCCCCTGAGATGTGACGGACGTGACCGTACCCTCCGCATCAATGGGAACCACCAGGACCCTGTCTCCCTCTCTTACAGGTCCTCCTCTGCCGGTCTTGGGGGTAGGTGGAGGAAGTACCCTGTCCACCTCTTTTTCCAGCCCTGAAAGTTCTTCTGTAAACCGGGTCCGGGATACCGGCCCTGCTTCTCTCAGTTCCTTAAGCAGTGCTTTGCCCCGCTCGTTTAAATGCCTTAGAAGAGACTTTGCCTCCTTTCGAGCATTTAATCTTGTGTTCTCTATCTCTTCGCGATTTCTTTCCTGCCTTGCCTGGAGATGTTCACGTTCTTTATTTACCTCCTCCCTGATATCTTCGGCCCGCTTCCTGGCTTGGGATTCTTTTTCAACCTCCTTGCTCAACCTGCCAAGAAGTTCATCCACCTGTACATTGCCGGACCCCATTACCTGTCGCGCTTTTTCTATCACTTCGTTATCTATTCCCAGCCTGCCGGCTATTTCAAGGGCGTGGCTTCTCCCTGGCGTACCCATTCTCAGCTGGAATGCAGGTTCCAGGGTTTCAGGGTCGAAAAGGACTGAGGCATTCTCTGCATACGGTGCCCTGTAGGCGAATTCCTTGAGGAGATTATGATGGGTAGTCACAACAGTGCATGTATTTTTCTGGCTGAGGTATTCCATTAGGGCTATTCCCAGTGCGGACCCCTCCTGAGGGTCTGTGCCGGCACCCAGCTCATCGAGCAGCACCAGGGTATTTTCGTCAGCATCTGATAATATCCCTGATATGATAGACATGTGGGATGAGAACGTACTCAGACTCTGTGCAAGACTCTGCTCGTCTCCGATATCCGCAAATATTTTTTTAAACACCCTGAATCGGCTCCCGTCTGCAACAGGCACGGGGATTCCCGATTGAACCATTAAGGTCAGAAGCCCCAGCGTTTTTAAGGCAACGGTCTTGCCTCCTGTATTTGGACCTGTGACAACCAGTGTGCTGATTCCATCGCCAATCTGAATGTCGATAGGCACGCAGCCGTTCCCGATCATCAACAACAGGAGGGGATGTCTTGCCATAACCAGGGCGGTTGAAGAGTCGCTGATCTCTGGTATGATCCCGTCCATCCCGAGTCCCATTCGGCCCTTCGACAGAATCAGATCAAGCCTGGCAAGAAGGGCCAGGTTGTTTTTCATCTCAGCTCTATAAAGCCTGACCTGCTCACTCATTCTGGCGAGGATTTTTCTTAACTCCTCTTCCTCTTTGCCCCTAAGCTGGGCAAGTCTGTTATTCAGCTCCACCGCGAACAGGGGCTCTACGAAAAGCGTTTGTCCGCTCTGGGAGGTGTCCTGGACAACACCTGAAAAAAACCTGTTATATTCAGGCTTCACAGGTACAACATATCGGTCGTTTCTCTGGGTTATATAGTCCTCTCTGAGAACTTTACGCACACCGGGCCTGGAAGCAAACTCTTCGAGTCTGGTCAGCGCGGAGGACCGGGCCGATTTCAATTTTCTCCTGATTGAGAAAAGTTCCGGACTGGCTGAATCGAGAATTTCTCCGGATTCGTCGATAGATCTCTCCACCCAGGCTTCCCACTCACCGAAGCTGTCCATCTCACCGATCAGGGAGGCCAGCCCCGGCAGCTCACCCTGACTGTCCCTGACTGTTTCCCTTGCCGCCCTTACACTTTTCTGCACTGACAACAGCCGAAGTATCTCCTGAGGGTCGAGTACGGTTCCCTGGACTTTTAACTTCTCCGTTACCGACGAGGTATCAACTACCGAATGCAGGTCCGGTGGCTTATCCGCAAGAACCATCAGGGCCTCTTCTGTCAGGACAAGTTCCGATGCAACCACCTCCCTCTCCGTACCGGGCACCAGTTCGCGAACCGCACTCTTTCCGGGTCGAGACTGGGCATAGTCCGACAGGTGCCGGAGTAGTTCATCGTATTCCAATATTGTCAGGGCATGTTTATTCATGTCGCCGCATGGCGAGGGAAGAGAATGTGCGTGTAATGGTCCAGTTGAGTACGTTCCAAATGCTCCGTCGGTAGTTCAGGAGGAAAGCAGCTCCTTAACTTTCTGATTCACCGCTTTTCCGTCAGCTTTTCCCTGAACTTTAGGCATTATCTCCTTCATAACTTTGCCCATATCCCCCGGAGTGGATGCCCCTGTCGATTCGATAGCTTCCTGTATCAAGCTTTTCAATTCTTCAGGCGAGAGTTGCGAAGGGAGATATTCCTCCAGGATAACGAGCTCCTTTCCCTCCTTGAGTACCAGGTCCTCCCTGCCTCCCTCTTTAAAAGCCTCGATGCTTTCTTTCCTTCTCTTGGCAGCAGATGTGATCTCAGCAAGGATCTGATCGTCATCAAGTTCCGACTTAAGCTCGATCTCCCGGTTTTGTACCGCGGCAAGAACGAGGCGAAGGACGGAAACCCTGTCCCCGTCCTTCGCCTTCATGGAATTCTTAAGGTCCTCTTGAATTCTCTTCCGAATTGTCAACTCAGCGCACCCGCCCTTTTGACAGTTTGGCCATCTTTTTGCGAGCTGCTATCATCTTCCGTTTCTTCTGAACACTGGGCTTCTCGTAATATTCACGTCTACGAATTTCTGAAAGGATCCCCGATTTTTCGCACTGCTTCTTGAAACGGCGAAGGGCTCCTTCAAAGCTTTCATTATCTCTAACCCTTACACCCGGCATTAACAACCCTCCTTCCCATAATGGGATATACTTTCCTAAACATAGTAGTTTATATAAAAATTCTTAATATTTCAAGCCCTTTGCACCATAGGCCCTAAATATCTCCCGCCTATCACATGCAGGTGCAGGTGAAACACTTCCTGCCCACCATCCTTGTTGCAGTTGATCAGAAGCCTGTAGCCGGAGTCGGCTACATCATTTTCCCTGGCGATCCGCATCGCGACAAGCACCATCCTGCCCAGGAGACCGTCCTGCGCAGGCTCGGTATCGTTCAGTGTTGGTATGTGCTCTCTCGGAACGATAAGGACGTGAACGGGCGCTCTGGGATCGATGTCTTCGAAGGCTACTATCTCTTCGTCTTCGTAGACTTTTTCGGATGGTATTTCACCCTCGATTATTTTACAGAAGATGCAATCCGACATGATCTAACTCCCTTCATCCCGTGACGCTTTTTCCTCGAGTCCGGAACGTCCAAAACGACTTGCCAGCTCATTCAACACCTCGTCAGGATTCACTGATGTCCAGCCCAACACTACCCAGATATGATAAAGGAGGTCTGCTGCCTCCTTTATGACGCTTTCCCGTTTATTGGATTCCGCAGCGGTTATGAACTCAAACCCCTCCTCCAGGATCTTCTTTCCCATTACCTCTGTTCCTCCGACCAGGAGTTGCGAAGTATATGAATTATCCCTGGGAGTTGCCTTCCTGTCAATTATCACACCATACAGCCGGTCGAGTATCTCCTTTGTCCTGGCGCCTTTGTAAACATCCTCAGGATCAAAGAGAACCTCACCCCTTTCCCGGTCTCTGGCACCAGCCGCACCCAGGACACGATAGAAACATGAGTATCGGCCAGTGTGGCAGGCAGCTACCTTCTGGTCGACTTTTACAAGAAGGGTATCTGCGTCACAGTCGTAGAGGATCTCCTTGACGGATTGGACATGCCCTGAAGATTCTCCCTTTTTCCAGATCTTCTGTCTGCTGCGGGAGAAAAAGTGGGTGAATCCTGTCTCCAGGGTCAATTGGATGGCCTTATCATTCATATAGGCCATCATGAGAACATCCGAGCCGCTGTGATCCTGTACGATCGCAGGTATCAGCCCGTCAGAGCCGAACTTCAATTCTGAGAGGTCAACAGGCAATTTGATCTCCTTTTCGTCACAGGCGGACAGTTACACCCCTGGACCGCAGATACTCCTTGGCCTGGACAACGGTGAACTCCTTGAAGTGGAAGATGGATGCCGCAAGAACAGCGCTGGCACCGCCACTTGTCAGCCCTTCGTACAGGTGCTCAAGGGTACCAGCTCCACCGGAGGCGATCACAGGAATAATTATATTATCCGAGATCGTACGTGTCAGCTCTATATCGTAGCCGTCCTTTGTACCGTCTCTGTCCATGCTGGTCAGCAGTATCTCCCCCGCACCATATTCCTCCATTCGCCCAGCCCATTGCACTGCGTCTATTCCGGTCGGCTCCCTTCCTCCATGCGTGTAGACTTCCCAGAACAGATTTTTCCCGGGTCGTCCCACCCTCTTTGCATCTATTGCGACAACTATACACTGGGAGCCGAACCTCAATGAAGCCTCGCGAACAAATTCAGGCCGGAACACTGCTGCTGTATTGATGCTCACCTTATCGGCGCCAGCTTTGAGCAGTCTACGAATATTTTCAAGATTGCGCACGCCGCCGCCGACAGTCAGGGGCATGAAGACGGTTTCAGCCGTTCTTTTTACCACATCCAGGAGTATTTCCCTGCGATCCGAAGTGGCGGTGATATCCAGAAAGGTAACCTCATCCGCACCCTGTACATCGTATGCAGCGGCAACTTCTACAGGATCCCCCGCATCAACGAGATTGACAAACTGCACCCCCTTCACGACCCTTCCATCAGTCACATCCAGACACGGAATTATCCTCTTGGCCAGGCTGTCCCCGTTCAAGGTCATAGGGCGTCATTCTCTTTCTGTACGTCTTCGATGGCCCTGGCAAGGTCAATTGTTCCCTCATACAGGGACCGGCCCAGGATCACACCTTTTACCCCATCATCTTCCAGGGCAGCAACCTTCCTGATATCGTCGTAGCTGTGCATTCCACCGGATAGCACAACCGGGATGTTTATTTCCCGGGCCAGTTCGGCCGTCGCCTCGAGATTGGGTCCCGACAATGCGCCATCACGGGCTATGTCCGTATAGATAATATAGCTCACACCCACGTCCTGCAGCTTTACGGCAAGGTCAACAGCCCTCTTTTCAGTAACCTCCTGCCATCCCTGGACAGCCACAAAACCGCCCTTCGCGTCGATCCCCACAGCGATCTGCCCGGGAAACTCCTCACAGAGGCGGCTTATCATCTCAGGATCCTTACAGGCAGCTGTTCCAATGATCACACATGAAACCCCAAGCTGGAGATAATCTTCAACTATTTCCTTCGACCTGATTCCACCGCCCAGCTCGATGGGTGTATCAACGGTTTCCAGGATCCTTGCTATCGATCCCAGGTTCCTGGGTTCCCCCGCGACGGCGCCGTCCAGGTCAACTACATGGATCAGCTTCGCTCCTCCATTTTCCCATCTTATGGCTATTTCTTCAGGAGAATCAGAGTACACTTTGGCGCTATCCATTTCCCCCTGGTAAAGCCGGACACATTTCCCGCTCTTGAGGTCTATCGCGGGTATTATAAGCATTCAGCTTTTCTCCCGATATTCAGCTACGATCTCTCCGAAATTCTCCAGCAGCTTGAGTCCCCATCGCTGGCTTTTTTCGGGATGAAACTGGCACGCAAAAAGGTTCCCTGTGCTTATCGAGGAACAGAATCTCAAGCCATAGTCGGTCCATGTAGCGACCATGTCATCTGATTCCGGCTCTGCGTAGTAGGAGTGGACAAAATAGAAGAAAGAGCCGTCCGGAATTCCCTTCATGAACGGATTGGGCCCTGCGCTGTAGACCTTGTTCCATCCCATGTGCG
>QIFJ01000005.1 GCA_003229755.1 Pseudomonadota bacterium | reverse complement strand
AAAAAGCCAGAATAATGATACTCACGGCTGTATACAAAAAATATAAATACAAGGCAAAGATCCAGGACGAGTACAAAGTGGACGAATATCTTGACAAGCCGTTCCAGATAGCCGAGTTCCTGGATGCCTTCTACCGTATGGCAAGCGGTGTTCCCGATATTTCGGTTCCGGAAGAAAAACCCGAATCTATTCATAAAAAGCTCGAGGAGCATAAACTCAAGATAATGGTTGTCAGCGGTGGCGACAGGGATTTTTCTTCAAAGGTGTCGGGTTACTGTTCGCGGAAGGATTATGTATTTATCGAGGGAGATGATTCCTCAAGCATGATCAAGATGCTGGAAAAGGAAGTCCCCGACATCCTTCTTATCACTGACTCGCTAAAGGGCATGGATCCTTATCTGGCGGCATGGCTGATCCGGAACGTTCTGGAGATAAGGTCCGCCACACTGATACTGGTTGCCAGAGACGCAAGGTCTCTGAATGTCAATGCCGGAGAATTCAATCACAGGGTGGCTGCGCCCATCGATGTTGACACCATGGAGACTATAGTTGGATTGCATATTACCTCCGAGGACAGAGTTGCACTGGGCGGCAGGGAAAAGGACATGTCCCGGGAGGAAAGGCGGATAGAAGCTATCCTGAAGACCAAGGTCGACGGGATCCTCAAGACACATTACCAGGTAGAGGAATTCTACAGCCGGCGTATCAAGGAGCTTGAGGAGGAGATAGCCAATCTTAAAAAAGGCATTGGGGAGCAGAGAAAGAGTGGGTAGTGAAGTTCTGCCCGACCCCGTCAGTATCGTCATGGGAGTGCTCTTCAGCCAGGAGGCACTTCTGGCCAGGGCAAAGGAAGAATGCGAAGGTCTTTTTGGCCCGGTGGAAATGGAATCTGAAACGGTTGCATTTGAGTATACGACATATTACGACGATGAAATGGGAAAAGGCGTTAATCGCTGTTTCTGGTCCTTTAACGACCCGTTTCCGAGGGGAGCTCTCGCTGATGCTAAGCTTGCAACAAATCGGATAGAGCGGGAACTTTCGATTAACGGTTACAGAAAGATTAACCTCGATCCGGGTCTCCTCACCCTGGAATCACTTGTACTGGCCACAACCAAGCCTTATTACCACAGGATCTACCTGAGCAAGGGGATATATGCCGAGACCACACTTGCATACAAGAAGGGCGGGTTCGAGGTGATGCCCTGGACCTATCCCGACTACAGGGAAGAATGGGTCCGCCGGTTTTTTCTGAGCGTGAGGAAAAGGTTGATGGACTCGCAATAAGCCACGAATGGACTTTTTACGACCGTATTATAGAAAGGAGAATAATTGACACCTGGAGTTGAAGAACTACGAAGTATGACGGGATACGGCAGGGCCGAGTCCGACTGGGAGGCAGGCAGGGTAACGGTGGAGGCAAGGTCCCTAAACCACCGTTTTCTGGAGGTCTCCGTCAGGGCCCCCAGGGACCTGTTGTTCCTGGACAACGAACTGAAAAAAATCGCACGCGATAGGTTCTCCCGGGGAAAGGTAGAGATATATATCTCCATCGAGGGCGGGACTAAGGGATTTGCCGTGGACCTTGAGAAGGCCCGGCAGGTGTTAAGCGTGCTTGAAGATATCGCTGAGCTTTCGGGCGATAAGGTCAGGCTGGAGCATGTTCTCTCGGTAGGGGATGTAGTCGGATGGAACGAAAAAGCTGATGTAAAGGGCCTTGCTGATATAGTTCTGAGTGTGGCCGGTCAGGCCCTGGACAGGATGGGTGAGCATCGAACCCAGGAGGGCAGCGCAATACAGAAAGACCTCACCGGAAGGCTGATGAATCTCCGGAATATGAGCATGAAAATGGCTCCCCTGGCTGAATCTGTTCCCAAAAGGATCGCGCAAAACCTGGAGGAATTCCTAAAAAGAATCGAGAAAAACGAGGTGGTTGACCATCAGAGGCTCGAAGCGGAAATAGCCATACTTTCCCAGAGGGCGGATGTTTCCGAGGAGCTGACCAGGCTCGAGGCCCACCTTGATGCAATGGATAAAATACTTGAGGGGAGAGGCCCGGCGGGCAGGAGGATGGATTTTCTGATCCAGGAGCTTATCCGGGAAGTAAATACAATTGGCTCCAAGGCGGGGGTCGTGGACCTCTCCACAATCGTCGTGGATTTCAAGACTGAACTGGAGAAGGTGAGGGAGCAGGTTCAAAATATAGAGTAATAAAAAGTTGAAAGTTTCAAGCAAAATCCCAAAACCATACTTGAAACTTGAAACCAGTTAGATACAACAGATCTAATATGGGGATAAAATGACAGACTTTACTGGCGAAAACGGACGCAAGGGTAAAGGGATATTATTCGTAATATCTTCTACTTCGGGCGGCGGGAAGACGACCCTGATAGGTGAGCTTCTTGGGATGCTGCCGGACCTTGCTGTTTCCGTATCCCACACTACCAGGCACCCCCGCGCTGGAGAGACGGATGGGATAGATTATGATTTTGTCTCGGCAGACGAGTTTCAGCGGATGATAGGAGAGGATGAATTCGTGGAGTGGGCAAACGTCTACGGAGAGTTTTACGGAACCACCAGGAAGGCCATAGGAGAGATACTGGCTGCCGGATGTGATGTGCTTCTGGATATCGATGTACAGGGTGGTCGACAGATAAAAGAGAGGTTCCCTGAATCCGTATTAATATTCATTATTCCCCCCCGGAGAGATGAACTGGTAAGGAGGCTTCGGGAGAGGGGAACGGAAAAACCTGAAGAAATAGAGGCACGCCTGGCACAGGCCGATAAGGAGCTTGCCCTGATCCCGTTTTACGATTATGCTATCGCGAACGATGATCTGGAAATAGCCGCAGATACACTCAGATGTGTCGTTGTGGCTGAACGTTGCAGTGTGCCACGGCGCGCTGAGTGACATACAGGAGGTAATGAGAAAGATGACGCATGATACGTTTGAAAAGGCCCTGGAGAAGTATCCTAACCGTTTTCAGCTGACCATGATGGCGGTATCCCGCGCAAAGGAACTTAACTCTGGTGAGGAGCAGATCATTAAAGGGGAAGATGAGAAAAAACCAGTTGTGGTTGCTTTAGAAGAGATTGCAAGCGGGGTAATTATCCCCGGTACAGTAGAGGAAATGAAGGCACTCAGGGTGGCAAGGCGGCTCGTTCGGGAGAAGGCGCTGCTGGCAAAAGCTGAGGAGGAGCAGGTTGAAGATGAGATGACCCTGTCCACAGCTTCTCCTGATGGTGGAGCCGATTCCTGACCGAGCACTATTACTACGTTTGAGCTCCAGATCCCCGGCTCCTGAGCGCAGTTCGGGGATTTTTTCCTAAACAACAGGACCTTGTATGCTGGGAATATGATCAGATTAGGCGACATACTCGAGAAGGTCAAAAGCTACAATCCCAAAGCCGATCTCGAGGAGATCAACCGTGCTTATGTGTATTCGGCAAAGGCCCATGCCGGACACGTCCGTCAGTCCGGAGAGCCCTACCTGATCCACCCCCTGGACGTGGCCATGATCCTTTCCGAGATGAAGATGGATGTCACCACTATCCTGGTAGGTCTACTCCACGATACCGTGGAAGACACTGACGCTACCAGGGAGGATCTGGAAAAACAGTTTGGCCAGGAGGTGGGTTTTCTGGTGGAGAGCCTCACCAAGATCAGCCGCCTCGATTTCGAAAGCGGCGAGGAGCACCAGGCGGAAAACCTGCGGCGGATGATAATATCCATGGCCCGTGATATCAGGGTGATCATGGTTAAGCTAGCCGACAGGCTGCACAACATGAGGACGCTCAGTTACCTGAAACCTGAAAAACAGGTGAAGATCGCTATAGAGACCATGGACATCTACGCTCCCCTGGCCAACCGTTTGGGTATTTCCTGGATGCAGTCGGAATTGGAGGATCTTGCCTTTGAATACGTACATCCGGAGGCTTTCAAAGCCCTTCAGGAGAAGGTCAAGGCCGGGAGGAAAGAATATGAAACGTACATAAAGAAAGCTATCAAAATCCTGAAAAAGGCTCTGATGGAACATGGGATCAAGGGTGAGGTGACGGGCAGGACAAAGCATCTTTACAGCCTTTACAACAAAATGAAGTCCCAGGAACTTCCCTACGAACAGATATTTGACCAGATCGCTTTCAGGATCATTGTGAGCAACGTTCGGGAGTGTTACGAAGTTCTGGGCATTATTCACTCCATGTTCAAGCCTATCCCGGGCCGGTTCAAGGATTATATCGGTTTTCCAAAGGCGAATCGGTACCAGTCCCTTCATACAACAGTCATGGGTCCCTTCAAAGAGAGAATGGAGGTTCAGATCAGGTCCTGGGACATGCACTATACCGCCGAGGACGGAATTGCAGCTCACTGGCGCTATAAAGAGGGCAAGGAGCCACTCCCCGAGCAGGAGATCAAGCGGTTCACGTGGTTCAAACAGATCCTGGACGAGTTAAAAGACGTCCAGAATCCACGGGAACTCATGGAGACTGTCAGAACGGATCTTTTCCCGGAGGAAGTTTATGTATTCACCCCAAACGGTGACGTCCGCGCCTTCCCCGACGGTGCGACCCCCATCGATTTTGCCTACAGTATCCATACTGATGTGGGCCACTGGTGTGTCGGGGCGAAGATCAATGGGAGGATTGTACCCCTCAAGTACAAACTGAAGAACGGAGATATGGTAGAGATAATCACATCCAAGGGGCACAAGCCGAGTAAGGACTGGCTCAAGATGGCGGTCACGAACAGCGCCAAGGCGAAGATACGCAATTTCATAAAGCGTGAGGAAAAGGATCGAAGCCAGAAGATCGGTGAGGAGCTTCTGGATCGTGAGCTCAGGAGAATAGGAAAGACAGTTAAACGCGCACTGAAAACTAAGGTGTTCCAGGCCACCGCTTCCGCATTCGGTTTCCAAAAGGTGGAGGACCTGGTTGCCACCGTGGGCTACGGAAAGTACTCTGCAAAACAGGTCCTGTCCAGGGTGTACCCGGAGGAGATGAGAGAGAGCAAAGACGAGTCAGAAGAGGTAAAGATCAGCAAGAAGGCCAGCCGCCGGAGCTCCAGGGACGGTATAGTTGTTGACGGGGTGGACGACGTCATGGTGCGGTTTGCCCGGTGCTGTAATCCTCTCCTGGGGGATGATGTTGTGGGGATTATCACCAGAGGCAGGGGAATATCAGTTCACACCACAGACTGTCCCAATACCGAGGCCGACCGTTACGACCAGGACAGGCTGGTCAAGATCAACTGGGACAAGAAGACGAAAGTTCCAAGGACTGTCAGGATCAAGGTTACATCCGAGGACATAAAGGGGATCCTGGCCGAGATGACAGCCATCATCTCCTCGCGCAACATCAACATCTCTCACGCCGACATCAGAACAACATCGGACATGACAGCGGTCAACACCTTCGACGTGGAGGTGGAGGATCTTGACCAGCTCCAGGAACTGCTGAAGGGACTCTCTACGGTGAAGGGGGTCATTGCCGTGGAGAGGATGATGACGAATTAGTTATGACCTGGAACCTGGAACTGGAGCCGCTGGTAGCATACTTCGACTTGCTGTACGCACTACGCACTTCGACTACGCACTGCTGCAGGCGCTGTATCTTAGTGAGCCTGACGTTTACAAAGGAGAGGATGTGTCATGACCCGAAAAGTAATTCAGACTGACAGCGCGCCTGCAGCTATAGGCTCCTACAGCCAAGCCATTGTCCACGGCGATCTTCTGTTTGCCGCCGGACAGATACCTCTGGATCCTGATTCGGGAAAGTTAGTAGAAGGCCCTATCGAGACTCAGGCCGAAAGGGTCATAGATAACCTGAAAGCTGTTCTGACAGAGGCCGGGTCCGGACTCGATCATGTTCTGAGGCTGGATGTCTTCCTGGTGGACCTCGCTGACTTCCTCAAAGTAAATGAGTACCTCACCGGCGTTTTCCCGGAAGAGCCTCCGGCAAGGGTCACAGTGGAGGTTTCCGGGCTTCCAATGGGTGTCCGGATAGAGATGGCCGCCATTGCAGCGGTAAAACCTGCATGATCCACAAATAGTTCGCAAAAAAAAATCTGGGTGGGGGACTAAAACATTAGAGTATTGGAAATTTGAGCATTATTAAACCACGTTGGGCGTTGGATGCGGTATTTATACCGCCTTTTCGAAGTTTCCAGTACGTATACACCGGGTACAGATAGTGACCTTCCGCACTGTGCCGTTGGGCTCCCGGATCTTGACGGACTGGAGGTTGGGGAGAAATCTCCTCTTCGACCTGTTGTTCGCGTGACTGACGTTGTTTCCAACCATGGGCTTCTTCCCGCATATCTCACATGTCCTGGACATGTTAACTTCTCCTTTCGTATAACCTCGAAAAAGCCTTGATTCTTTTTCGAATCCGGGGTCTTTTAGCCTCCCGCAAAGTTGGTTTTACCTTGCGGTTAAAGAGTTGGATTGCTAACATAATCCGTGAGTTTTTGCAAGTTTGAAATTCGAGATTCGAGATTGGAAATTGGTGAAACCAGGCTATAGGTTTTAGGCTATAGGCTATAGGAAGGGAATGAGAAGCGAGAGGGGATAATGGCAGGCGATGGGCTGTGTATTCAAATGGCCGGGCTTTTGGGTGTAATCACTCGCCTGCGCGTGGTGCTAGCTCCGCTTCGTGATTCACCAAAACCCCGGCCTGAATATATTTTTCATCCAGGGTTCCGTTAAAAGGCCCTGAAGCGAAGCTAAAAGCGCTAAGGTGTAAAGCCGACTTGTCCGCCGTAGCCTTGGCGAAGGCGGAAGGCAAAGGGGCTTTTGACGGAATCCGGTTATTATGTATTAATCACCAACTAATTAGGAGATGAACCGAAATTAGATTATTAGATATCAGAAGTTGTTGGTTTTCAGTTTAAACTTTCAACATTCAACTTTAAACTTTCAACTGAGAATGATAGGAGGACAGAATGGGAAAAATTACAAAGGATATGACCTTTAACGAAGTCCTGCGTAGTTATCCCGATACAGTTAAAGTCCTCAGACGGTATAATATGCAGTGCTTCGGATGTCTCGGTGCCGAGGCCGAATCTATCGAGTATGGAGCGATCGCCCACGGTGTGAACCTGGACGAACTGCTCAAGGATCTGAACTCCACTACCGGGGACAAGAAGTAGGGCTTGCCATTCCAGGGGAGGTGATGGAAACCGGCAGCGGCAAGACACCTCTTCTCACCCTGAAAGGGGTGGGCGACAAGGTGTCGAAGAAGTTTGCAAACCTTGGCGCAGGATCAGTAGAAGATCTTCCTTTCATAATCCCCAGAGCCTACCAGGATAGAAGCCATCCCCAACCGATACCGACGCTGGTTCCCGGTGCTACATATACGGTCAGGGGCCAGGTAATGTCACTTTACGAAAAGCGTTACCAAAGGAGAGGCACCCTCGAGATCATGGTCAGTGATGGGAAGGGAGTACTTTTGCTTAAATGGTTCCGTTACAACAGGTGGCTGAAAAAAAATCTTGAGGATAACTTTCCCGCCGGCTCCGAAGTCATAGCCACCGGGCGTGTGGATACCTTTGCGGGGCAACTCCAGATGTATCATCCCGAGATGGCAAACCCCGGAGACGGGGAGGGCCAGGGGATAGTACCCATCTATCCACTGACAGAAGGGCTTACACAAAGAGCTGTGAAAAGAGCAGTAGAGCAGTCTCTCGATATGGTTGTGGATCATTTCCAGGAGTTCATTCCTCGCAATGTGCTCGATGAGCTGTCCCTTCCTGATCTCGTGACATCAATCAGGTCACTTCACAACCCGCCGGCAGGCACTGATGTGGAAGCGCTTAACCGGGGTGACAGCCCATGGCACCGACGCCTCAAGTTCGGGGAGCTTCTCCTCTTCCAGCTGGGATTGCTGCAGCACAGGCGCTCGGTCAGACAGGTTCCCGGTTTTTCGGTGGAATCGGAAGGTGAACTGGAAAATAAACTAAGAGATAGCCTGCCATTTACCTTAACTGGAGGGCAGGATCAAGTCCTGAAAGAGATAAGAGATGATCTTTCCAGAGGAGTTCCCATGCAGCGCCTGCTCCAGGGGGATGTGGGTTCGGGAAAGACGCTTGTCGCCTTTATTTGCATGCTTCACGCGGTTGAATCAGGCCGACAGGCAGCCCTTATGGTACCCACGGAGGTCCTCGCCGAACAGCATTTTTCCAATATGTCCCAGTGGGCTGAGGAATTGGGGATAGCATCTGTTTTACTCACCGGCAGCATGGGTTCGAAGGAAAAGAAGAAGGCTCTGGACATTATCACCTCCGGTCGACCTGTTGCGGTGGTGGGCACCCACGCTCTTATTCAGGAGGGTGTTGATTTTCCTTCCCTTGCCCTTGTCGTTGTGGACGAGCAGCACCGGTTCGGAGTTGTCCAGCGACTGGCACTAAGGAAAAAGGGCGAAAGTCCGCACTTCCTTGTTATGACGGCGACGCCGATACCACGCAGCCTGACCATGGTGCTGTACGGTGACCTTGATGTATCGACACTTGACGAAATGCCCCCTGGAAGGAAACCTGTCCAGACAATTATCTTCAATGAGTCCGACCGGGCAAGACTTCACCTGGCCATAGCCAGGGAGGTTAAAGACTCAAACCGCGTGTTCATAGTGTATCCACTTGTTGAAGAGACGGAAAAGTCGGAACTTTCAGCTGCCAGTGAAATGGCGGACCGCTACCGGAAAGAAATTTTCCCCAATTTGAAGATAGGCCTTCTCACCGGGAGGATGCCTGCCAATGAGAAAGAAAGAGTCATGAACGATTTCAGGAACGGCAGGTATCAGGTCCTGGTGGCCACAACTGTCATTGAGGTAGGCGTGGATGTTCCGGATGCCACACTGATGGTAGTGGAGCATGCGGATAGATTTGGTCTGTTCCAGCTCCACCAGCTCAGGGGCAGGGTTGGAAGGGGCACGCGGCCATCGAGGTGCATTCTTGTGGCGACAGAATCCGTAACTCCTGAGGCGAAAGAGCGTCTGGCTGTGATGACCAGGTTGACCTCAGGTTTCGAGATCGCCCAAGAAGACCTGAAGATGAGGGGTCCAGGCGATTTTTTCGGTGTTCGGCAGGCGGGCTTTCCTGATTTCAGGTATGCTCATCCCATAAGGGATCGGTCCCTTTTTGCAAGCGCCAGAGATACAGGCGAAAGACTACTGGATAAGGGAGGAAACGAGGCCCAGAATCTACTTAAAAGTGTGGAGGAATTCTGGTCTGGGAAACTCGAATTACCTTCTTCGGGATAGGGCTTTATCAACAGCGAATAATACTGTATACAGGCACATTATCGCAAACCGGCCTGGAAAACTTCAAATTGTCAGTTTGAAGTAATAATGTCATGAAAAATAATGTAAGGTGTTGATATATATAACATAATACAAATTGCACAATTTTTGTGCAATGAGGAAAAAACCCTTTTAAGTGGTTATATGAGGCTGTTCATGCACAGGGTTATCCACCACCTGTCCACAGTTTCTGTGGAAAAGAAAAAGGAACCGTTATTTTACGGGAACTTATAAAGTTGATGACTCCTTACGAAGTCATCAACGCGCCCACTTAAGGGGCGCCCGAATTAATGACATAAACCGTGAGTCATTGATGATTACCATCGCGCCCGAGCGTGGGTGCCCGGACCAACGGCTTGCGCAGCAAGACTTTGATCCGTGAGGAGAGTGAAAACGACGCTTTTCACTCTCCGAGGAGGAAAAAGCCGCTCACGGACTTTTTGCGACCTTTACAACTTAACGGATGTTTGTCAGAGAGGGGGAATGCAGTGCAATTAGAGAGAACGCTTTCCATTGTTAAGCCCGATGGAGTTGAAAAGGGTGTCATCGGAGATGTAGTATCGAGGTTCGAAAAAGCAGGCATGAAGGTTGTAGCCATGAGGATGCTGACAATGACGGATGAAGAAGCAGGGGGGTTTTACGCCGTACACCGGGAGCGGCCTTTTTACGGCGATCTGAAGGATTATATGTCATCGGGATCGGTAGTTGTTATGGTCCTCGAAGGGCCGGATGCCATAGACACGGCAAGGAAGATCATGGGGGCCACCGATAGGCCGAGCCGGGAACAATAAGAGCGGACCTTGCTGAAAACATCGAGAGGAACATAGTACATGGCTCCGATTCGCCCGAATCGGCTTCCTTTGAAATCCCGTTTTTTTTCAAGGAACTTTGAGCCACAGGGCAGGCAAAAGCGACTTTGCCTTCGCAACGCCTTCGGTGTTTCGCTTCAGGGTTTTATACCGGTACAATGGCCGGAACCCTGGATGAATTAATATATATCACGCCGGGGTTTTGGTGAATCACGAAGCGAAGCTCAAAGGGGGTTGCGAAGGCGAGTGATTACACACAAAAACCCGGCGTGATGAATACAATATACCGATATCCCACAATTCATTGGGAGATGAACCTGAAACATTAAACCTAGACTCGAAACACGAAACTCGATCAGGACTCAACATGAAAGAGAACTTTTTCGACAGATCTATCGATGAACTGGCCGGGATACTGGGGGATCTGGACCAAACTCCATACCGCCTCGATCAGGTCCTGAACTGGGCCTATGTCCGAACAGTGCCGGATTTTTCCGGTATGACGAACCTTTCAGCTGATCTGAGGGAAAAGCTCTCAGATATTCTGGATCTGGATCCCCTCACATTAGTGGACAGGAAAAGATCCAGAGATGGCATCGAAAAACTCCTTCTCTCCCTGGGAGATGGCGAACTGCTGGAAACTGTGTTGATCCAGGAGAAAGGATACATGACACAGTGCCTTTCCACACAGGCGGGTTGCGGTATGGGTTGTACCTTCTGCGAGAGTGCAAGGGACGGCCTTTCGAGGGACCTTACAAGAGGCGAAATACTCGCCCAGGTGGCAACGGCTTCCAGGGTACTGGGGAACAGGAGGCGGCTGAGAAACCTCGTTTTTATGGGCATGGGTGAGCCCCTGAAGAATCTGGATGAGGTTGTCCCATCCCTGGAGATAATACTGGACAGCAGAGGGTTCGACTTCTCTCCCAGGCGTGTGACTGTATCTACATGCGGCTGGGTGCCCGGCATAAAGAGGCTCAGCGATGAGGGACTCGGGGTCAATCTTGCAATATCCCTGAACGCAGGTGATGATGGCACCCGCTCTGAGATTATGCCGGTGAACAGAAAATACCCCATAAAGAACCTCATAAAGGCGGCAAGGGAATATCCCCTGAGCAACCGTCAAAGAATTACCTTTGAGTATGTACTCATTGACGGCTTGAATGACAGCGATGACGACGCCATGAAAGTGGCAGGTTTGCTCAAAGGGATACCCTGTAAAGTCAACCTGATCCCCTGCAACGAGACTTCGGCAGACTACATGCCATCTCCGGAAGCCAGGTCCACTGCCTTTCAGAAGGTACTTCTCGATTCGGGTATACTTGCTACTGTAAGATCAAGCAGGGGAAGCGAGATAGGCGCTGCCTGCGGTCAACTCAGGGCAAGTAGTAAATAAATGGACTTTTTGCGACCCTATAAATGAAAAAAATGGCTGAAAAAAAACCGAAAAAAAAGAAAGCTCCCGGCAAGGGTGGTGGAGAAAAAGTTAAAACAGCCGGCAGAAAAACGGTGAAAACCGGTGTTAAGAAGAGAGTAAAACCCAACACCCAAAAGACCGCTAAAACCGCGAGCACAAAAGCCGCTAAAGATACAGTAGGAAAAAAAAGATCCACGTCCAGGAGCTCAAAACTGGTCGCCTACGATCCGGTATCAGCGTACTACCAGGATGTCAGGCATTATCCGGTTCTTACCCGCGAAGAGGAAAAGGAACTTGCGATCCAGTACCTGGAAACAGAGGACATCGACGCGGCATACGGCCTGGTGACATCAAATCTCAGGCTTGTCATAAAGATCGCCCTGGAATACAGGAAGCTCTGGAGAGATATCCTCGACCTGATCCAGGAGGGCAATGTGGGTCTCATGCATGCTGTGAAGAAGTACGACCCGT
>QIFJ01000099.1 GCA_003229755.1 Pseudomonadota bacterium | reverse complement strand
GTGAATCACGAAGCGAAGCTAAAAGGGGGTTGCGAAGGCGAGTGATTACACCCAAAAACCCGGCCACATGAATACACGATACAGAAATCCCTCCGACTAATTAGAAGATGATCTGCTGATCCCTACTTTTTCTTTTTCAGCTTTGTGAACTTCGAACCTTCCAGGGTGAGGTTGTACATCAGTCCCTTCTGGCCGTAGAGGAACCCGACAATGGGAACTTTGATGTTTGCGGTATCGATAAAACCACCTGCCCCTACGTCGATCAGGGCCACCGAACCGTCAACCCCAACTTTCCAGCCTGAACTGCTGCGGAATTTCTTAAGGGAACTCTTTGTCATGAAAACAACGAGTACCGATTTCTGCTGAACACCCAGCTGAAATCCCACTGATCCGGAAGTGGTGCTGTAATAGTCAACAGTCTTCCCTCTGATCCTGAGAGCGCCCTCACCATGCTCGCCCCCTATTCCCAGGCCGGCCTTGATAACTCTGGGAAAGAGGAGGTAACCTTTTGCCTTGTTGATTAACTCCTTGCCACCCTGTACTTCCTCGTAAAACTTCTCCAGGGCTACGTCCACGCTGACCTCCAATTCCCTGGCTGTTGCAGCATGGGAGAAGCCGGGAAATGCAATGGTGAATACAACGGCAAACATGATAATCAGCATTGCACCCGTTAGAGCTTTCGGTATCTTTAAGAGCAAATGCTTCATGGATATTGTCCTCCGTTAATGAAGTAGGTTAATGTCAGGTTAAATTGAATGACATAATTATAACATCAGCAAGTCGACCAACCGTCATTATCAGAGCACTGTATGTAGACAGAATACTCGGGTTGAATGGAAATTAAAAAGCTCTTTTTAAAATACTCCCTTGTCGATTTTAAAACAAGCGTTGTCCTGAGCGTTACCGGTGCCAATTGGCCTGAATCGACCTTGTGGCGGCTAAAATCTTGTTGAAACTTTTTTCGTTTCGGTCGATATTCAATAAAGGCGTAAACCTGCAACAGAGGTATAAACCTGAAACGTTCAGGGGGTGTGGAGATGACCGAGTTCACAAAAGACCAGGCTGTCGGGATCGTGAGAGAATATTTTCGGAAAGTTGAGGTTGCAGCAGTTGAGGTAACCGGTGAGGGATTCAAGATAGGCGATACCCTCAGGTTCAGGGGCCACACAACCGATTTTACACAGAAGATCGACTCCATGCAGGTGGATCACCAGGACGTGGAGAAGGCCGGTTCCGGAGACCTTGTGGGCATAAGAGTTTCAGAAAGAGTAAGAGACAACGATCTGGTTTTTCTTGAGGAGGCTTAGTTGATGACTTCGTAAAAAGTCATCGATAGTTATATGGCTTCTGTCCGATGTCTCCGGACGGAACAAATATAATTGTACGTTAATAGCAAATGCGGCATTTTCGTTATGAAAAAATCGTCCTGGTCCAAAAAGTTGAGGCTCGTTTTATTAGGGTCTTTCGCTCTTGTAGTATCCCTCATTGCCATACCCTTGTTTATCTACAAACAACCACCGCTTCCCCAGGGGGTTAGCATCAGCGGCTTTCCGGTCAAAGTTGATGCTGATGATATCCGGCTTGTCATCGATTCCACTTCATATGATCCCAGCGGCAAGAAGCGGGTTATTAAACAGGGAATCTTTGATGAGATGCTCTCCATGATAAGGCGAGCGGATATATTCATATACGTTGACTTCTTTCTCTGGAACCCGTGGCAGGGGAGCGTTCCTGAAGATCACAGGGCCCTGTCATTGGAGTTAGCTGAAGCATTGATCATGAAGAAAAAGCTTAATCCCGATATTCACATCCTGGTGCTCACCGATCCCATTAACAGGATCTATGGAGATCATGAGCCGGAATTATTCGGGAGAATGGCGGATGCGGGGATCGCGGTCGTTTTTACCGATCTTCGTAAGATACAGGACCCCAACCCACTGGCAGCTGCAATGTTTGGATTCTACGGCAGGCCCTTCCAATCCGGCTCTTCTCTGGCTTTCCTTGTTGACAGACCGGCATTGGACAACCCTTTTGTAATCGGGGGTCCCCCCATTACCGTCAGACAGATGTCCCGCCTGCTCTTGTTCAAGGCCAACCATCGGAAAGTGATGATCACGGGTTCTTCAGATGGACCCATGGAGCTTATGGTTGGGAGTATGAACCCTGCAGACGGAAGCTCTGCCCACTCCAATATTGCCCTGCATATATCAGGACCCATCGCCAGGACGGCGTTATTTTCTGAGTTGAAGCTCGTAGAGTGGTCGGCGACGAATCTGGACAGTGTTCTGGGGGGAGAGTTTCAGAGAGCCGCGGAGATATCGCGCAGCATCAGAGAAGCGGTCTCTGCCCCTGGAGATACCGGAAGCAAACCTGGAAACACTTTTGCGGAATGGCACACGGAGTCTGCCATCGGTGCCCGGCTTTCGGAGCTGTTTGATGCTTCGGAAAGGGGGGATGAGATAAGGATCGCTCTCTTTTATCTGTCGGACCGAAAGATCGTACAGTCTATTAAAGATGCCCTGAGCAGGGGAGCGTCTATCTGGATGATACTGGATGCCAACAAGGATGCTTTCGGCAGAGAGAAGATAGGTATTCCGAATCGAACGGTTGCAGCTGAACTCATGGGACACGCTGATACAGCAGCTATCAGTATCAGGTGGGCTGACACCCACGGTGAGCAGTTTCATACAAAGGCGATCTCCATAATAAACAGGAAAAAGAAAAAGTATATCTTCATGACCGGATCGGCGAACTGGACAAGGAGAAACCTGAGGAACTACAACCTTGAGGCGAATATATTAGTAAGAAACGCTCCAGCCATAACGCGGAAGTTCAACGACTATTTCGATAAAGCCTGGAATAACGCCGACGGATTAAACTACACTCTCCCCTATGATGCATGGAAAGTGAAGGGGGCTGCACGGTTATGGAAAACGGTCCTTTACCGGTTTCAGGAATGGTCGGGTATCAGCACTTTTTAACTGCCGTAAATGAGGGTTCCTCTCCCGATTAGTTGGTGGAATATCGGTATTGCGTATTCATCAGGCCGGGGTTTTGGTGAATCACGAAGCGAAGCTAAAAGGGGGTTGCGAAGGCGAGTGATTACACCCAAAAACCCGGTCTTAATGCCTTGGCGGTTTCTGCGTTTCGCTGGCCCTTTCGATGTCGTCTTCCAGCCTTCTGGCGAGGAAATTCTCCGGATTCAGCCTTTTTATGGAAACAAGGCAGTCGAAAGCCTTTACCATGTTTCCTTCGGACAGCATCTTCTGGCCGAAATCAAAGAACCACTGTGCGGCCTCCTCCTCAGAGGTCATGGATGCCATACCCTCAACCATCATCTCGGCCAGGTTGAACATCCCGCTCTCATCGCCCTGATCGGCAGCCTTGCGCAGCCACGTTTCCGCTGACCCGAAATCCTGTTCAAAACCCACACCTTCAAGGTAGAGTTTGCCCAGAAATGCCTGCGCATAAGCCAGGCCGGACTCGGCAGAGGCAATTATATCCTGGATAGCCCTGGAGCCGACGCTAAAGCCCTGGCTCTTGATGAGCATGGTACCGAGCTTCATCCTGGCCCCCACATCCTCCTTCTCAGCGGCCTGCCAGAACCAGAAAACAGCTTCCTCGTTGTCCTGGGAGACCCCGATTCCCTTCTCGTAGATAATCCCCAGATTGAATATGGCAGTGAGATTTCCCTGCCCGGCTGCTTTGGTAAGCCAGCTTAATGCCTCTTCAGGGTCCTGCTCCACTCCCTCGCCGGCTGCCAGCATAGTGCCCAATTGACTCTGTGCGTCACTGTCCCCTTCTTCTGCCGCCTTGCGAAGTATTTCGACAGGATCGTCTTGCCTGGTGTCGGACATCTGAACCTCCAGTAGGATGCATTTTGAATAATTTCGGACCTGAAAGATAGCCTGGACATATTTTTACTGAAAACCCGTTCAAAAAGAAAGCAACATTTAATCAGTTTGCCTGAAAGTTGAGGAATTTTTCGCCAGGATGTTTTATTATCTGCAAAACCTTTTTGATAAGAACATATTATATGCGTAGCTTTAATGACATTGAACTGAATGAGAAGTTAAATGGATGCGCGGTTCAGGAGCCTTCCCTGTTTTTCAAAACGGCTATCGGCCTGTTCCTTGTTCTTTCAATGCCTTTTTTCGCCTTCGGGGCGAGCGTGGGAGACCATGCGGGGCCCGATGAACAGGAAATAGATAGAGGGCTGGAGACCATCGCGGTCGAAATAAAACCACATGGCATGTCCATCGCGCCTATCCTGGCTTTCGATTCCACTTTCGGAACTATCTTCGGAGCGGCACTCTTCCTTTCAAGGCCTGAAAAGGGCTATGACCTGACCACAAAGCTCAACGCCACAACGGAGTCAGACCTGGCTCTCTTTCTGGATTACAGGAAGTGGTCAGAGACAGCCTACGTATACCGGCTGGAAGTAACCGTTGACGGTTTTGAGATCCCTTATTACGGGGAAGGAAGCGACACCACAGAAGCGGATGAGGAGCGCATTGACCAGACGGCGGTAGAGGCGAAATTTCATCTGAACCACAGGGAGGATTCAAAGATCAAGATGGGCCTGTTTCTGGATTACCGGCTTCGGAACGAGGTATCGGTTGACGGAGATGAAACAGTCAGGCGCTTTCCGGATGAGTCCAGGCTCGGATTCGGTTACAGCCTGGCCTATGATACGAGAGACAGCTCCATAAACCCGGCAAAGGGAACGTTTCAGAGATATTCATTACTATACCTGCCAGAGTCCACAACCAGCTTGGACTCCGCGGAAACTTTCTTTCAGTCCATAGTTGATCTCAGAGGTTTTTACTCTCCTTCTGATAGTATAACTTTAGCGGGGAGGGTCAGCGCAGGCACATCCTGGGGTGGTGATCCCACATACCTTTACCGTTACAGCCTGGGTGGCTCGCATAGTCTGAGAGGATACTTTCACAATAGATTCAGGGGTAAGAAGTTCTACCTTGCCCAGGGGGAGCTGCGATTCCCGTTATTCTGGGTCGTAACCGGAGCTGTATTTGCTGATGTGGGGGATGTTACTGATTCAGGGTTCGAATCCGCAAGATCAACGTTCGGCGGCGGGCTAAGATTCCTGGTCCCGCCTGACTACATAGCCAAGGTTCGATTTGATTACGGCAAAGGTGAGGATCAGGAATCGATCTATTTCGTATTCGGTGAGGCTTTCTAAGGTAATCCCTGAGGCTCTGTGTTGTCTGTCAGCAGGTTCTACAGGCTGTTTTTCGTGAGCCTGAAGCTCTTGCTCACGAGTTCAAAAAGGCTTTTGTACTTCATGAATCGATCAGATTCGGCGGTGCTCGTAACGACGAACGCCCGGTCACCCGCCAGAAATACCGTGGCTAGCCCCCGGATGCGATAAATCCCCTGGCGGTGGGTGTAGCGGATCCAGCCAACCTCTCCGGCTTCGGTTCTCCACCGGCCTGTTTCCTCCCTTTCAAAGATCGTCAGCACTCTTGCCATGTTCCGAACGCTGATTTTCATGTATTCGTCCAGGCTCATGTACCGGCCGAGCTTCTCCCCCACGACATTTATGTTTTCCCTGAATTCATCGAGACTGTCGTCAAGGGGGCTGATCGCGATGAGCAGGGTCCCCATAAATCCCTCCTTTATCTGCCAGGTGGTGGGAATCTGTATGGAGAAACCGTATCTGGCGCTTTTGTACCGTGTTAACAGAGGGGGGGCAGCCAGGGCACTGAACACGAAAAGAAAAACAATCATCAAGGTAAGTGTAAACCTGGCACCGAGTTTTCTGAATCTCATTTTAATCTCCCTGAATGCGGTCGATCATATCTGCTATCCCTCAAAGCCCCGGCCAGAGAGAGGTACCTGATACTGTCGGGATCGTGACCCAGGATTCGGCAGGCCTCGCGGTCTACCTCTATCACATCGGTTCCAGCCAGCAGCT
Source organism: Pseudomonadota bacterium (assembly GCA_003229755.1). Taxonomy (GTDB): domain Bacteria; phylum BMS3Abin14; class BMS3Abin14; order BMS3Abin14; family BMS3Abin14; genus SZUA-178. The sequence goes on along the minus strand of QIFJ01000099.1, from coordinate 12,739 downwards.
TTCCCAGTGGAGGGTCTGGAACTACTCCGCTGAGGTGCCCCCCCGTTGCTCCCTGGCGAGCGTCGATCACAGTCAGGTGAGGCTCCAGGTAAAGGATCAGGTCCGCGATTATCTGGTCTTCGTCTCCGTTGTGGACCTGGGATTTCTTGTAGGACCAGTACCCACCGTAATGTTTCGCATGGAGGCATCCCACCATGTTCTTCAAGCCCAGCGTTACCTTCGTGATCGTGTGATCCTTGGCGGGAGGTACCGATACCAGAGCGGCGCCCTCCAGATAGTCAGGCAGGTGCACCTCTCTGTATACGACTGCCCTGGGATCCGAGTAGGTTCTGACCGGCTGCGCATCAAGATCCACCAGCGGCACACCTATCTCCCGGTAGCCGTTCCTGTCCATATTGACGATGGTATTTCCCTCACCAGACCCGTCCGCGATAATTATCTCGGCGTTAAGCCTTTCTGTCAGATAGCGGGCCAGGGCTGCAACGCACCTGGCGTCTGTGGTAATGGGGGGAGGGCTGCTGTTTACCATGTTTGGTTTGATGATGATCCTTGAAAAGCCCGAAAGGGCTTCGACAGCTCCCGCCTCGTCCAGGACAGATTCCATTGCGGAGGGGAACTCATCGGCGGAGACTATGGACGCTGTTGCGACAGACATGGTCAACAGTTTCAGGTTTCAGATGAAAAGTTTCAAGAGGAAATTTAAAGCGGGTGTTTTTACCACTGAGTCACAGAGGAGGGCCTTAGGCTTGGGTTTTCAGTACTCCTCCCCTCCCCTGGCGGGAGGGGACAAAGGGGAGGGGGTAACATATAAAGAGACAAGAGCCTGTAACGCAGGGGGCCGCAGGGAGAGCTATTCAGCCCTTAGCGCAGAGAACCGCAGAGTTCACCAGCCTTCGACAAGGCTTCGGCTTGGCAAGCTAATCCCTCTCCCTCTTGTCAGGTCGTAGCTTTAGCGAAGACTGATGAGGGGAGAGGTTAGGAGAGGGTGAGTTGCGTAGGCGAAGGGGCTTTTACCGGAACCCGATTGTTATGTATTAATCACCAACTAATCGGGAGAGGATCCAAGTTAACTAACAACAGTAAACTCTGGTTCATTCAATCGTGACATATAAACCAAGGTCCACGAAATAAAATCCCTTCTCTTTGACACTGGATCCGGTAATAGATTCCCAACACTCGGAATACAGTTCGATGGCCTGCCTCCCACCGGTCTTGTAGTCCACGATGACCCAGCCGTCGGGCTCCTTGAAGGCCAGATCGATCACTCCGGTAAGCAGGGTGGGGATCTGTTTCCCGTTGTCCCCGTCCGTATCTCGGGAAAGGTAAAATGGCACCTCTGTCAGCCTGGTTCCGGATGCGGCGGCGCGACTCCATACAGGTGACGCCATTACCGCCTTCACGAATTCGGTAGCGCGTTTTGCAAGGTTGGGTTCGAGTCCGTTGTCCCGTAGAGCGCTTACTGCAAGGGTATTCAGATCCGCATCCGGATCGGCCATGGCCAATTCCAGCAGTAGGTGGATAACAGTTCCCCATCCGGTGCCGTATTCCCCGGAGGGAGGGGTGGATCCTGTGTCCTGCCGGGTCGCAATGTTGGTGGCTGTGATCTTGATGGAGGAGGGCCCGGAGGATGCTTTCCAGTGCCTGTCGATGGATTCAGACGCCTTGTTCACCTCACTGGCAGTTATGGATATGACCTCCCCTGCGGGAGGAACTGCGGGTCCGGGGTCTTCCAGAGCCGGTACATCGACAAGGTGCCTGTCGAAGGGCAACCAATAGCTTTTGTCCTTACCGTCCGACCGCTGGGTGATGACCAGCTGTGACCCGGCCCTTGTAGCGGCTACATAAAGAAGTCGGATCTCCTCATCACCCAGGAATGCCCTCTCCATTGGCTCCCACTTCGAATCCCAACCCGGCGCCTTGGCGATGATCTTCCCTGCGCCCCACACTTTACGTGGTTCATAAACAGCCAGATAGCCACTGGTCCTGCCGCCTTTCCTGTCGATATGCCTGATGACAGGAAACTCACGCCTGCCCGTGGCATCCGCTAGAAAGACTACTGGTGCTTCCAGGCCCTTTACCTTGTGGAGGTTCATTAATCTGACCACATCCGGGTCGGGGGGCAAGGCGGTCACGCCATCGTGATTTTCCTCCTTGTTGACGATGTAGCCGAGATAGTCGATAAGATCATCCCTTGTGATCAGTTCGGCCCGGCCCGACCTGCATAGCTCAAGAGCCTTACCGATACTGCCTGCAACGGTATTGCCGCCGGGCTGGAGAGCTGCCGAAGCCAGCAGGCCCAGATCCTCTATCATCCTCTGGGCCGCACTCACCGGGGGAAGTGTGTCCAGCCATCTCGAATATTTGCTCAGACGGGAAAAAGCGTCCTCCAGCAGATGAGACTCCTCCTTCGAAAGGCCGTCGGGCACCGCAAAGGGTGCTGTGAACTGACCACCTGCCCTTTTGAATGTGTACAGCGTATCATCACTGATCCCGAAAAGGCCGCTTCGCAGGACTCCCGCAACAGCGGAAGGGCTGTATGGTCTGGCACCGGCACAGAGGCAGGCAAAAAGCAGGTGAAGCTCGAAAACTTCATTCAGCACACTGCCCCCGGTTACCTCATGGGGAATATGAAGTTCCTGGAGGGCCGAAGCATAGCTGCTCAGGTGAATCGTGTTCCTGGTAATAATAAGGAAATCTCCAGCAGCAGCCGGAAAAGATTTTCCGTCGGCCCTTGTCACACTCAGCCCGTCATCTATTGCCCTGCGGATATATCGGGCTATGAACTCAGCCTCGTACTGGACGCAGTCGCGGTTGGCGGTGCAGGATTCAGGCAGCCTGATCACGCTGATACCGGAAATGCCATTTTCCCGGTCCCAGTCACTTCCGGGATGTAGGGGAACGTAGGAGGGGGAGGTGTCGCTGGCAGAGGCAGGAAAAGAGCCTTCAAAAAAGCTGTTTACCCAATCGATATTCTTTCGTATAGAGCGGAAATTGGTAGAGAGTTGAAGACAGGTCCCGCCCGATCTTTCCATGATATTTTTCACATCGTTATATGTGGTTATATCGGCTCTTCTGAATCGGTAAATTGACTGTTTAGGGTCCCCCACCACAAAAAGGGAGCCGGGCTGGGGTTTGCATCTCATCCAGTTCCTCTCCTTGGGATCGGATGCGGTGAGAAGCAGCATCACCTCAGCCTGCACTGGATCTGTGTCCTGAAACTCGTCTATAAGCATGTGAGTGAACCGGTTCCGGAAAAAGACCCTGACCTCGGGGTGTTCCCTCAGAAGTCGAGCTGATTTTAAGAGCAGGTCCTGAAAATCCAGGGAGCCATCTGTTTCTTTCAGCGTTCTGAAGTGCAATACGCCACGGGTGGCGATGGATATTACCGTACGGTATCTGTATTCCATCCATGATGTCAGGGTAGTCTGAGCGACTTCGCCTGTGAATCTGTTCCATCGCTCGAGCTCCCCGAGGGCCAGCTCCCTATATTGGGCGCGCGTTTCCCCCGGCCAGTGCTTCTGGACAATGCCGCTTCTTTCATATCTCCTGAAACGGGAAAGGAGCTCCATGAGCCGGACCGGATCCTCTAAACACGTACTCAAAGCATCCACCCTTCCCGGGATACTCCTGTACGCAGGAATCAAGTTATCTCTACTGTTTCTTGGCGGCGGTGGCAGTTTCAGGGATCTCATGTGGTCCGTATATTCCAGCAACTTTTTTCGGGCGGTTGCAAGGTCGGGCAGACCAGCGTCCTCCGTGGGCCAGGTCTCAATATCCGTATTGTCTGCCAGCTCATTGTAGGCGTTCTCGATCTGTCCGATGCTGAGCCCGAGGCTGTCGAGTTCCTCCAGGACAGGATCCCCCTCAGCATACAATAACGAACAGAACTCCTCCCAGGCCATACGCTTCAGGGATGCGCTCTCCTCTTCGGAAAGCTCGGCGAATCCGGGATCAACGCCTGCCTCCACCGGCCGCTCCCTCAGGAGTCGGGCGCAAAAAGAGTGAATGGTTCCAATAAAGCAGCGTTCCATACTGGAAATCGCGTCCTCCAGGCGGGCAAGAGCTTGTCCAGCGGCCTTTTTTGCCCTTTCCTCCATGGCCAGACCGAACCGGGAACGCAGCTCGGCGGCGGCTTTGCGGGTGAAAGTCACGGCCGCAAGTGTTTGTACCGTACACCGTTCGGTCTCAATAAGGGCCACCATACGGTTAAGGAGGCTGGTAGTCTTTCCCGTGCCCGCTGCCGCCTCGACCATGATATTCTGGTCAAGGTCGGTGACAATAGCTTCCCGCTGGCTCTTGTCTTTTAGCTCATTACCCCCGGGTGCCACAGCTACTTCCTCCTCATGGCCCTGACAGGGTCGAGGTTTGTATTTTCAGGGTTTTCGAGCTTTGATCCGGCGGCGGAGATCAGCGCTTCCGGATCAGACTCACAGAGGTTGCCGAGATAATCGCAGGACCCACAGTCGTTTTTATAAATAGTTGGAAGAAATATGCCGCGAGCAGCTATCTCGCACATGTAAGATAAAAGCTCGCCGGATCGTGATAGGTCCTCGGGGGCAAAAGTCATGGATTCGCTGCGGGCTTTTTCCGACGGAAAGAGGAACCTGAATGAGGAAACTCTGGCGGAGGGAGATACTGCCTCACTCAGCCGGTGGTCTGCAAGGGCCAGGTACAGGGCGTGCTGGATGACCCTCCCCTGCCAGAAGGGATCGGTCTTTCGGTATTTGGTGTCGCTCCCGGATTTATAATCGGTGACCACGAATTGCTCACCGTCGGGCACATCCAGACGGTCGATCCTGTCCAGGCGACCCCTGGCGCGGAAGGTCCTGCCGCCGGGCAGCTCTAGGTGAACGGGTTCATCACTGTCCAGCTGGGTAGTATGGCCTTCCCCGGGGATACCTATAGACGCTTCCAGGAAGAGGGGCTCGTGGTTCCTGCAGAACTTCTCTTCTTCCCGGAGAAACATCCTGGCTGCCTCTGTGAGGCGGCGCATGTCCTTTTCCATGGAACTTTCCCGTAGTGGCGGATGCACCTTCCTTTTTGCCGCGATCTCCTCTTCCAGCACATCCAGAAGCCGTCCCTCGTCACGGACAAAGTCCGGACGCAGCCCCTCTGAAACAAGGCTGTCCATGAATCGATAAAGGATGCGGTGCAGCAGACTTCCGTAATCCATGTTGTTCAGCCATATACTCCTGTCCGGATCTTTCTCCGGCGGACTGATCTCCAGGATATAGCGGAAAAAATAGCTGAGGGGGCAGGTACCCAGTGTTTCAAAACGTGTTGATGACATGACCGGTCCTTCAGGTCCAGTTGGATCCAGCTCAGGTCCGCATCTGGTAAGCAAACCGTCCCAGGGCGTGGCAGTTCGGCACATTCTTCGTCTTCGGGCCAACCTCCCCCTCGCAAGGTGCGGAAACATTTCAGAAAGGAATGCATCCGGCTCTGCTGCCTCGCCCTTTCCGAGCAGCTTGCCCAAAAGCCACTCTCCCCTGCCAAGGGAACCGGCGGAGTCTTCCGGAGTAAAGGAGATCTGCTGCAGTTTTTTCATCATGCCCGCAAGGTCCGCTCCGGGATCCGCGAGTTCCCTGTAAACGTAAAGAATAACGGAGCTCGGCAGGATATCACGGTCTTCCGTGAGATCCCGCGCTGAAAAACTCATGGTAACTTCTCCCCGGAGCCGCGATAGCAGCCGGTAAAAGTCTCGAGTTTTTCTCGAGTTCAGGTCTTGGGACGGACGGAGCTTTCCAGAGAGTCTTCTGCGCTCCGCATCCAGCAGTATCGGATCCTGAAGCCCGGCTCCCGGGAATCGCCCCTCGTCAAGACCAACAATGTATGTATTTGAGCGTCCGGAGTGGCCGCCGTCTAGAAGATGCGCTACATGGATCTTGCCCGGCAAAGGACCACTGCCGGCGATACGCACTTGTTCCGGCAGACCGGCAAGCCACTGCGTGATGTTCAGGTTAAATGGCTTGGGGAACATGCCAACCCATTCGGTCATCTCACAGATCTCCTCGACCAGATGTTTTTGGCCGTAACCATCAAGCCTGTCTGCGCACCTCGCAAAATCGTTAAGGAAGGTTTCTGCGCATTTCAAGGTCTGTGCCGGGTCGCCCCATCTGTCCGGCAGTGCGGCAAGCAGGTCGTGAATGAATCCGCGAAGGACTAATGCGGCTTCCAGGTCATTCGCAAGTTCCAGGGCAATTGCCTCTCCCTCTTCGTCTGGCTGCCGAACTTCCACACGCCTCTTTAAGGCTGCTGCCTGTCTGTCAAGCATGGACAAGATGGTGTCCCTGCCGCCGGCAGGAACCAGCTTCTGCAGCAGGGCTGCAAGCCTGGCAAAGGGGATGTCGCGAGGGTTGTCAGTTACCGTCAGGAGCCCGTCCGAGAGCATCCTGGAAAGAGCGGATACAGACCATCCGCTTCTGCTCCAAAGTATCAGGGATGAAAGGGCCCTGCCGGGACGTGACATACTGGCAGGTATTCCCTCCGCGAACGTGACTGGTAGATTGTCAAGGTCGCTGCCTCCACCGGTATGCCCTACGATCGTCTCAAAGATAAGTGGTACGTAAGTCCCGGTGTCGGTGTGCAGGACCTCGACACTGTCGAAAGGGATCTTCGCTGCCAGGCAGCGTCGCAGAAGACCCCTTATCTCATTGATCTCACCGACAGCGTTAAACATGGCCACCCGGGTAAGCTCCGGGTCGTCGTTTGTGTCCTCACCGGGCGTTTTCCATTTCAACAGGGGGGATTGGCAGAGCCTTTCTCTGGCCTTTTCTGGATCAGGTTCCGGGTTGTCGAAGGGAAGGATGATCTTCACCCTGTCGGGAACCAACTCCAAAAGCTGCTGCTCGAGGACGCCAAAATTCGCATCATCCGGTATGAGGATGCGAATATCGTTTCGGGCTGCTGCGGGATCTTTTTCCAGGATGCTTACGGCAAGGGCGAGAACGCCAGCGTAATCCGTCAGGCCGTTTTTTCCAAGGGCGCTGCCGTAATCTTCAACCAGGGAGATGATCTCCCTTCCCTTTGAAGCGGTTGTGAACGAGTCAGGATTCAGATCTTCAGCGGCAAGCCCAGCCAGGCGCAGGTCACGCACCGCCTTTGCCATTACCTCTATCAAGCCGGTACTGGGTTTAAGGGACGAAAAGTACCCCCCCTTCTCTTGGATAGTCCTGGTCCAGGAATCGTTTATTAATACCTGTATGCCCTTTGGCGAGATGATCTTAAGCCCCTTCTTTGCGATCACGGGTCCGGCTATTTTCAGGGCGAGTCCCATCATGGTGGTTGGGGCAAGGTTCAGGACGCCCCGGCCATGCCTTGCGACAAGTTCTACCCACTGGTGGCCGATCCGTAAAGAAGATGCGATCAGCAACTTCTCCTCCAGGAGATGATCCTGACAGACGCTGGTCAGTGAACTAACGAATCGATTCAAGGAATTTTACCTCAATGAGATCTTGACAGGGTCGTAAAAAGTCCATCCATGGCTTTTTACTCCACGGAAAGCGAATAATGTCATTTTCACTTTCCTCACAAATCAACGACTTGCGATGCAAGTTGTTGATTCGGGCGCCCCTGAATGAACAAATTCATATCAGGCCGGGGTTTTGGTGAATCACGAAGCGAAGCTCAAAGGGGGTTGCGAAGGCGAGTGATTACACCCAAAAGCCCGGCCTGATAAGCATATTATACTGAAATTCCACCGATTAATTGGGGGATGGACCATGAATATTAAGTTCGATAACCCCTCTGTCGCCCTCCCACGATATCCGCGCCGCGGACTCTGGTATCGCTTCGGTAATGGAATCGAATACTGCACGGCCTTCCGGTCCTGAGAGCAGGCGGGGCTTGAAGGCTACCTTCTCGTTGTCCACGAGAAGCGGGTATATTTCCAGCTTTGTGGGGGTTCCATCAGCCCCTATGAAGGCCTTTACCATAAGGCCCTCAGTGGCGTTACTGCTGTAAGATCCGAAGGAAAAATTGCCGAGGCTGTAGAGGATAGGCCTGCCGCGGTAGATCTCTATGGGCTGAGGGACGTGGGGATGGTGACCCACAACCAGGTCAGCTCCGGAATCGATGGCAAGGCGCGCCAGATATATCTGATACTCTTTCGGTTGGCGAGCGAGTTCCTCTCCCCAGTGGAAGGAAACTATCAGAGGGCCTGTACCTGACGCAGCCCTGACCGCCTTTTTCACAGTCCAGTCAGATCCGAAGAATGTGCCGGGACTCTCTTTTCCGGCCCAGAATTCCCTGGGAAATGTATTGGAAAAGGCCAGAAATGCGGTATTTATATTCCGGATCCTGAATGCTGCGGGCATTGACGCTTCATTGAGCGTCCTGCCCGCTCCCACGTGGGCAATACCTGCGGACCTGAGACTTTTGAGGGTGTCATCCAGGGCGTCCGGGCCATAATCCATTATGTGATTGTTTGCCAGGGATACAATCCGGACTCCGGCGCTCCGCATGGCCTGGGCAGCCTCCGGATCCGCGCGGAACACGTACTTCTTTTCCTCGTAAGGCGTGCCTCTGTTTGAAAGAGGGGTCTCGAGGTTCAGGAAGATCAAGTCTGACTCCTGAAGCGCGTCCCTGACACCGCCGAAGGTGTAGCTGTAGCCCTTCCTTCTGATCACCGGTGCAGCGCTTGCGGCAGGGAGGTAATCACCCAGCAGAACAATGCTGATCTCGTTTACGGCACGCAAACTGGCTGGTGCGGCAAAAATGAAAAAAGTGGACAGGGTCAATATGACATAGAAAAACCGTTTCATATCAGGAGGTTAGCATGGGTCGGACGCCTTTACAACCGTTAATGAGCCCCGAGGCAGTCATATTTGCACAGAATGTTTGAAAATGAAAAAATGCGCTTTTAAGGCCACCACATTTTTGTTATACTCCACCCCGTCGTCAAAATGAAGCTGACCGTGATCTGCCAGACGAGCTATCGATGTCAGTTTTTCAGGCCGGTTTCGATAATGCGTTCTGCGAAAACAGTTTGCGAGCCTTCAGTAGTTTTAAAGCCTTCGGCGATACCAGTAACGGAGAGTTATGAGAAAGAAGCCTGTTCTGCTGAAATGCACTATCGCTTTGCTGATGTTGGGAGCCTTATTTGTCCTTTCAGATACCGTTTTTGCCGGGGAAGACCAGGGGAAAAAAGAATGTTTCCTGTGCAAGGCAAGAGTGGATATCACCTCTGAGACCTACCTGTACATATATGAACGGGATATCCTCCTGGGAAACGACAAGCAGTTCGCCCCGCTGTATGAATATCTCTCCGCAGACGTCTATGATTTCTGGGGTGAGCCATACACGCTTCATTTCTACGGCTGGGGCAGGCTGGACCTTAGGGATGATACCGGAAGCAGCGGTACCGGAGGTGATATTTCCAGCCTCTATCTCCAGTATCTGGCACCGGAAGCCAATACCCAGTTCCGCCTCGGTCGGTTCTTTATGGCCGAGGGCACAGCCGTGGAGACTATCGACGGAGCTTTTGCAAAAAGTCAGTTCAAAAAAGGCTTCGGCGCGGCGGCCTTCGCGGGAGTCCCCGTTGAACACTCCTCATCTGCCACCGACGAGGGTAATTCCATCCTGGGTACCAGGGTGTTTTATGTCAGGGAAGGCACCCTGGAGGTAGGGCTGACGTACCTGCTGGAAAACGGCAACTTCAGGGGAGATGATCGTGAAGAGATAGGCACCGACCTGTGGTTTCGCCCCCGCGGCCCCTTCGAAATTACAGCACGGACTATTTATAATTTATCCACCTCTGATACGTCCATCGGTAGGTACGTACTGAGGTATATCCCGAATGAGACGCTCGATATATCGATAGGTACCGAAGGCTATAGCTATGATGATTATTTCCAGAGCGCCCTGAACCCGGCGTTCGGCGCAACTGCGCTAGACTTTACCGACGAAGTCCAGTCAAATTTCATTCTCCTTGACTGGAAGGCAACCGACAGCCTTACAGTGGAAGCGGGCCTTCAGACTTTCGACCACGATGCCGCAGACCCGGGTGATGCCGACAGGGCGGAGGTGGGGGTCAGATATCTGATGGATGGTTTCGTCGATATGCTGGGTGCGTCTATTGTCAGTCAAACAGCCGATCTGGCGGAGAACGAATACAACGAATACCGTGCCTTCGGAAAACGCAAGGCTGGAAAATGGGACTTTTCCCTGGATGCCCTGACCCAGAGATACACCCAGGCGATATCCGGAGAAAAGAACGCCCATCAGGTTGTGGGATCGGCGGGGCTTCAGATCAAGCCGAACTTCAGGGTTTCTGGGGATCTCAGGTATACGAAGAGTCCGACTTTCAAGAAAGATTACGCCGTTCTACTCAGGGCAACGGTGGATCTTGATAACGTCACTGGAGCGAAATGATGAAGCGGTACTCGATCTTGTTAATAGCTGCTGCCGGTATGATGATCGTGTTTGCCGGTTGTAGTAAAATGACATCAACGAGGGAGTCGATACCCCTGTCGCATCCGGAGGAGCTGGAGCAGCAGGTGCGCGCTGACTGTCTTGAGTGCCACGAGGACGTCTCCACTGGCGCTCTGAAGCCGTACGAGACTTTCAGGCATTCGATCGTGTTCATAAGGCAGCACGAGCAATATGCTCCGCAAAAACAGAACCTGTGCGCCGCATGCCATGCACCGTCTTTCTGTCAGACGTGTCATGCCAACAAGGAGGAGCTCAAACCCAGCTTAAAGCTTGGGGACAGGCCCGACAGGGCCCTTTATCACCGCGGAGACTACATAATTCAGCACCGGCTCGAAGGACGGGTGAATCCGGCCAGCTGTTCCAGGTGCCATGCCAGGAGGAACACCAAGACGTGCAGCGCCTGTCACCAATAACTGAAGCTGCTGTTTTAAGGCAAGTGTGAATTTACAAGGTGCAGCGAAAATGTTTGGTCGCTGCACTGTTAACTCAGCTCGCTGGGTCGGGAGTAGAATATGACGCCTGAAAAAAGGATAAATCCCCGGAAGTGGCAACTGCTATTTGGGGGTATGTTGATAATAGTCGGGCTATTCGTCCTGGGGTGCTCTGAAGCCCGGTACTCATCTTTGAGCATGGTGGATGATCAGGGCAACCACCCCGGGGGTTGGACTGACGGCCATCCGACCTATGCGGTGCCAGCCGCGAGCCTGTGCACTGACTGTCATGGAGATTCACTTGAAGGAGGTATTTCGAATACCTCCTGCCTGGAATCGGATTGCCATCACGATACAATTTCTTCATGGGCCACTACCCCCGATGTAACCCATGGAGATTCAGCCAAGAATATAGGGTCGGGGAAGCTTCGGCCTGGTCTCGTGCCAGCTGTGCCACAGTGAAGATTTTACCGGGAGCAGTGTGGGCGCTACGCCTCCCCCCTCGTGCCTCCAGTCTGCCTGCCATGGAACGGCATCAGATCCTAACAACCAACCCCCCCATCCAACAGCGTGGCGATCGGGGGACACCTATTTTCATATCAGCACAAATCCAGACAACGCTTCCATCTGTGCCGACTGTCATACTGATGGCGCCAATTCACCCCTGCCGCCTCCATCGCCTCCGGCCGCACCGGGCACTACACCGGGGTGTTACAACGATACACTATGCCATTCCGCGCAGAACGGAGCGCCGCACTCCACGAACCCGTATGATTCACATCCGGCAGACGCAATTGCCCAGTTCGATACCTACTGCAACGTCTGCCACAGCATAGATCCTCCGACTCCCTCTGCGACGGCGCCCGCCTGTACCAGCTGCCATACGGGCGGCTCGCCTCTTGCCATTACAAGCTGCGCCTCATGCCACGCAAAGCCGCCGGACAGCGCAACTCCGGTAGGCGCCGTGGCGCCGAATATAGAGGGCGCCCACACGGAACATAACGCTCTGACCGGCGTAACTGACGGGTGTAATATATGTCACGATGGCGGCGGTACCGGGACAGGCCTCCCTCACTACTACAACAATACGGTGGACATGGCGGCAAGCGATACTACCTACGATGCATACTACCTACGATGCCAACGTGGGAGCGGCCGTTCTTAGCACGACCACATGTGCCACTGTAAGCTGCCACGGCGGGATAACCACGCCCGATTGGCAGACGGGTTCCATTAATGTGAATACCGATGCCGGATGTCTCCAGTGCCACCAGGCGGGATCAGCCGTTACCGTACCCGAGGACAACAGCTACTACTCGGGTGAGCATACCAAACACGTGGTTAATGAAGGTTTTGCCTGCACTACCTGCCACGATGTCTCCAGCGACTCGAACCACTTGAACACTCTTAATACATCTGCCATGGAGGGTACGGTTGTCATCGATCTCACAAGTAGTGGGGGTATAAATGGGGATATAATCTGGGATGGTGTGGCAAAATCCTGTACCGGGACGTGTCACTACGATCCCAATAAAACTAAGAACCATAATACAAAGAACTGGTAGTAAAATAGTGTAAAACGGTTAAGTACGGATCAGTAAAATAACTTATGCCCCGGCATATAAATGCCGGGGCTTTTTCCTGAGACGGATACGCATAACCTAAGCTAAATTTTGATAATCTCCCAATTATTGGTGGAATTTCGGCATATTGTATTTATCCATTTAAGGTTCTGGCCAGGGTTCCGGCAAAAGCCACTGAAGCGAAGCTCAAGGGGGTTGCGAAGGCGAAGGGGCTTTTGCCGGAACCCTGGATAAATGAATATATATCAGCCGGGGTTTTGGTGAATCACGAAGCGAAGCTAAAAGGGGGTTGCG